>NZ_KV821518.1:70585-82118 GCF_001815675.1 Neisseria sp. HMSC065D04 | reverse complement strand
GGTCGTCTGAAAATTTTCAGACGACCTTTGTTTTCACACAACCATAAACATAATGCTTATATCCGATAAAATATTCGGTACTCGGTCGATATATCGGATTAACAAGAAAAACACCCAATCATCGCGGCAACTTCAATAATGCCGAATTCAATAATCCGCCCTACAATTAAGCAATACTCCTTACCCAGGCTACGTTTATTTAACCTATGAATAATTTTTTACGTCATTATTTACAACGCTGTTCTGAAATACGTTTGACATTGGTGTCCTCAGGTTTGAGTTTTATGACTTTGCTGGCGGTTGTGCCATTTTTGACCGTTGTGTTATTAGTGTCTCACCTGTCGCCATACGTCGATACCCTTACGGATGCGTTTGTTGTCGCGTTCAATCAGACGGCGTTCCCAACAGAGGCGGCAGACATTGCAGTATATATCAATCGTTTCAAGCACCATGCCGAACACTTGGGCGGAATAAGCTTAGCCGCATTTTCACTGATTGCGCTGCTGTTTGTCCGTACGATTGACAATACTTTGTGCATAGTATGGCGCGAACAGCAGGAAAAACGTTCACGCCGGCGGTTGCTGATTTACCCTGCGCTGTTGGTGCTACTGCCCTTGTTTATAGGTTTGATAAGTCTGTTGCGGGATGTTCTGGCGGTACAGCTGCCCGAACTGGCAAATGCATTGAGCGCATTGCTCTCCTTGCTGTCAGCAACCTTGCTGCTGTGGCTGCCGTACCGTTTTGTCCCCAAACGGCGTGCGCCTGAGTATTGCCCGCTTCTGACAGCTTTCGGGGTAGCGTTATTAATGAAAGCTGCGCGGTATATATTTACTTGGTACAGCGGCTTGGTGGACGGATACGAACCTATTTACGGCGCAACTGCCGCACTATTGCTGTTCATGCTGTGGCTGAATGTGATGTGGATGCTGGTATTGTGCGGTGCTGTATGGACGGCGGTATGGAGTGAACATAGTCTGCATTACAGCAAGCATAAGTTGGATACGCCCGAATCCGGCAAAAAACGCTAACACCCCATCAAGGAAATCCATTACCGCAATAGCGGATTCAATAATCCAATCTACAACTTATACAAAAATCGTCTGAAAATTTTCAGACGACCTTTTGCCTTTTGTTAAGGAACTGTATGAACGAACAAACCAAACAGGCCGCCCAGGCCATAGGTCGTCTGAAACGTAAAGCCAGCGACGAAGAACGGCTGCAAGGCTGGCGCGAAACCTGCGCCGAACAAGGGTTAAGCGGCGAATTTATCCTGACTGCGAAGCTCAACGGCGCGGCTTATACCGAGGAAGAAGCCCGCATGGTGGCGGAGCTTTTCGGCAAATAAACTGACAATTTATTATTTTAAAATTACAAATCATATCAAAACTTGACAAAGTTACCGATTTTGATTATAGTCGTATCTGAGTTAACATTGCCGATTTGACACAGCTTGCGGGCATAAACAGCTAAAGCGTATTTTCATTTTCTGCTGTTTTTATTCCTTTCTTTATATCCAAGCCCGTTGTGTACAGCATCGGGCTTCTTTTTTTTCCCGGAAGTATCAGGAAGTATTTATGATTATTTTGGACAACGTTTCCAAACATTACCAAACGCGCGACAAAACCCGTTTTGCCGCCGTCGAGCCGACCAGCCTCGAAATCCAAGACGGCGAAATCTTCGGTCTGATGGGCTATTCCGGCGCGGGCAAATCCACCCTGCTGCGCCTGATTAACCTGTTGGAACGTCCCGACAGCGGCAGGGTCAATGTGTGCGGACAAGAGCTGACCGCGCTTGATGCCGCCGCATTGCGTCAGGCGCGGCAGAATATCGGCATGGTGTTTCAGCAGTTCAATCTTTTGAGCAACCGTACCGTTGCCGACAATGTTGCCTTTCCTTTGGAAATCGCCGGATGGTCGTCTGAAAAAATCAAAGAACGCGTCAAAGAATGCCTTGAAATCGTCGGCTTGACCGAACGCGCCGACCACTACCCCGCCCAGCTTTCCGGCGGGCAGAAACAGCGCGTCGGCATCGCCCGCGCGCTCGCACCCAAGCCCCAAGTCATCCTCGCCGACGAACCCACTTCCGCCCTCGACCCCGCCACCACGCGCAGCGTCTTGGAATGTTTGGAAGACATCAATAAACGCTTCAACGTCACCATCGTCATCGTAACCCACGAAATGAGCGTCATCCGCCGCCTGTGCGACCGCGCCGCCCTCTTGGATAAAGGAAAAGTGGTGGAAATCGTCGAAGTACGCGGCAACCAAATCCACGCCCAATCCGAAATCGGGCGCGAACTGATTCGGGAGGACTGATATGGCAGACTTAACATTCGAACAAGCCGTTTCCACCATCGTCGGCATGAAAGACGAAATCGTCCGCGCCTTGGGCGAAACCTTCGTCATGGTCGGACTGTCCACCACGATTGCCGTCATCTTCGGCACCCTCTTGGGCGTCTTGCTTTTCGTAACTTCCAACCGCCAGCTTCATTACAACAAGCCGGTGAATTTCCTGTTTGACAACTTAGTCAACCTGATGCGCGCCTTCCCCTTCGTCATCCTGATGATTGCCATGATACCCGCCACCCGCGCCATCGTCGGCAGCACTATCGGCCCGATTGCCGCCTCGCTGGTATTGAGCGTGTCCGGCCTGTTTTACTTCGCCCGCTTAGTGGAACAAAACCTGCGCGAAGTCCCCAAAGGCGTGATTGAAGCCGCCACCGCCATGGGCGCCTCGCCGCTTGCCATCGTCCGCAAAGTCCTCTTGAACGAAGCGCGCGCGGGCATGGTTTCCAGCATCACCGTCCTCGCCATCGGCCTGCTCTCATACAGCGCGGCGGCAGGCATGATAGGCGGCGGCGGCTTGGGCGACCTCGCCATCCGCTACGGCTACTACCGCTACCAAACCGAAGTCATCATCTTCATCGTCGCCATCCTCGTGCTGCTCGTTATCCTGATTCAAAGCACCGGCAACGCATTGGCGCGGAAATTGGACAAACGTTAAACCTCACAAACGTAAACAAGGTCGTCTGAAAATACACCTGATGCATTTTCAGACGACCTTTTGAGTGAAAAATACAACATGAAATCCGCCAAAAAAATTCTAATTGCCGTTTATTTAGTCAATATCGGCAATATCCTTTGGTACTTTATCGGCCCCATGAACCATATGCCGAAAATATTGTATATAGGCCTGAGTATCGGCATCTTTCTTGCCCAACTCGTCATCTTGGAAAAATTAGAACACCCGCCCTCCGACGTCAACGCGCACAACAGCAAAATGATGCGTAACGATATGGGTTTCTTCATTTTATTGTGTGTCGGGCTATTGGCTGTCTTTATGATATGGTCCCTTATCGCCTCCCCTGTCCCCATCTGGGGCATCCTTTCATTTGACGATATGGTTTCCATAGGGGAAATGAACGGATCAATTGGCACGATGGACATCGATGAAATGGGCGAAATCAGCGAGCCGGATGAAAGTGCCATGATGGCAGAAGACTATGATGATGAAATGGACGGACACGCCGTAATCGACGGAACAGATGAAATGTATGAAAGTGTCGATACCGCCTTTGATATTTCTCCGTTCGCCACCTCGTTGGATTGGCTCAAGCTCATCTCAGCCCTGACTTTTAAAGCGGGATTGATTTGGCTGTGTTACCGTTCCGCCAAAGGCCTGTACCTCACCATAAAAAACCGTCCCGTTTCCCATAAATGGATTTAAAATCCCAACTGTCCCGACGGCAGAGGCCGTCTGAAAAATCGACTTAACACTTACCAGGAGTAAAACATGCAGACAAACACCTTCTTCAAAACCCTTTCCGCCGCCGCGCTCGCCTTGATACTGGCAGCCTGCGGCGGTCAAAAAGATAGCACATCCGCCGCATCTGCCGCATCGCCTGCCGCCGACAATGGCGCAAAAAAAGAAATCGTCTTCGGTACGACCGTCGGCGACTTCGGCGACATGGTCAAAGACCAAATCAAACCTGCGCTGGAGAAAAAAGGTTATACCGTCAAACTGCTTGAATTCGCCGACTACGTCCGCCCCAACCTCGCTTTGGCAGAAGGCGAACTGGACATCAATATTTTCCAACACAAGCCTTATCTGGACGACTTCAAAAAAGAACACAAATTAGACATCACCGAAGCCTTCCAAGTGCCGACCGCGCCTTTGGGCCTGTATCCGGGCAAACTGAAATCGCTGGACGAAGTCAAAGACGGCAGCAGCGTTTCCGCGCCTAACGACCCGTCCAACTTCGCCCGCGCGCTGGTCATGTTGAACGAATTGGGCTGGGTTAAGTTGAAAGACGGTGTTAATCCGCTGACTGCTTCCAAAGCCGATATCGCCGAAAATCCGAAAAACATCAAAATCATAGAGCTTGAAGCCGCACAACTGCCGCGCAGCCGTGCCGACGTCGATTTCGCCATCGTTAACGGCAACTACGCCATGAGTAGCGGCATGAAGCTGACCGAAGCCCTGTTCCAAGAACCGAGCTTCGCCTACGTCAACTGGGCAGCCGTCAAAACCGCCGACAAAGACAGCCAATGGCTCAAAGACGTAACCGAAGCCTACAACTCCGACGAGTTCAAAGCCTACGCGCGCCAACGCTTCGCAGGTTACAAATACCCTGCCGCCTGGGGTGAAAACGCAGCAGCCGGTGCGAAAGCCGAAGCCGCTTCTACCGCTTCGGCAGCAAGTGCCACAGCAGCCTCCGCAGCAAGCTCCGGCGCTTCCGCAGCAAAATAAACTGTAAGCCCTAAAGCAAAAGGTCGTCTGAAAACCCAAATCAGGTTTCAGACGACCTTTTTGCCGTATATGGCGGAAATATAGTGGATTAACTCTAAATCAGGACAAGGCGACGAAGCCGCAGACAGTACAGATAGTACGGAACCGATTCACTTGGTACTTCAGCACCTTAGAGAATCGTTCTCTTGAGCTAAGGCGAGGCAACGCCGTACTGGTTTAAGGTTAACCCACTATACATTCAACGCAAAGCAACGCGCCCCAATCTTAAGACGGCGGTTATTCGTCTTTTATTTTGCCGCGCAAACTCAAGGTTTGCCTTACCGGATGCGAATAGGTGTCTTTTTCCGCCGTCAGTTCCAACTCCAGCTCCGTCAGTTTTTGTAAATACTCTGAAGCTTTGACCGTCGGCTCTTTTGTCAATTCTTCAAACTGCTTTTTCGCCTCATCAAACCGACTCAATTTGCGCAACATTTCTCCGCGCACAAGCTTGGTATTCACACGTTTTTCAGCCGGCAGGCTGTCATCTTTCAAAGTCAAATCGGCGTAATGCAGGACTTTCTCCAGATCTTGCTGATGACCGCCCAGCCAGCTGGCATGCAAAAATATCGACATCATTTGTTCTGCGTTTTGATTTTCGCCTGCCAACTCCAACATCACCCCCGCCAACCTTTGCGCTGAGGCCTTTTCAGCCACCTGCTTGAGATAAGCCTCGCTTCGGATGACTTTTTCATACTTATCCAATTCTTGTTGCGTAAAGTCGTCCTTAAACATGACAAACTTATTGCTCGGACAAACCGGAATGGGGGCAGGCGCCATAACCATACCTACCGGCTCCAAATCAGTCTTCATATCGATCGAAAAGCCCGACATTACCATAACCGATGTGAATTTTTCGCCGCCTATCGGGCAAGTATGCTCAACCGGACGCGTAGTCAGTGCATGGGCATGCGTACAAACGGCAAGTGACAAGACGAATGCTGAAAGTTTGATTTTCATTGGGAATTCCTTAATATTTGCGTATTTAAAGCGGCATAAATCTTGTTTTGCCTGTCCAAAATTTGAATTTATCATCAAAACGGGTAATTCTAATCACAAAGAACCCATATTCGCAAACAATAAAGGCTTGCACCAGACTCTAAGCCTGGTCGCAAGCCTTCTGCTCTCACATACCGTGATTGATTCACGCTTCCGCCGATTTGCCGGTCACTTTTTCAAATGCTTGGATCAGCCTTCCAATCACGGCATCTTCGCCAAACTCGTTCAAACAGTCCGCACGCAATTTTTCCGCCGAAAATTTCTCGCGTTCTTCATACATCCGAATCAGCGCCTCGCTCAATGCCTCTATATTTTCAGTCGGAATCAGATAACCATTATCCTCATTAACTATCGACTGAGGTCCGCCGCACATTGTCGCAATGACCGGCAAGCCTTGTGACAGCGCCTCGATAAACACCACACCGAACGTTTCCACACGGCTGGCGAGTACAAAAGCATTGCTATGGCGCATCAAGTCCAAGACCTCATCCGTCTTCAACGCGCCCAAAAAGGTGACGGTATGACCGATGTCCAATTCATCAACCAAGCGGCGCAGATTCTCCGCCTCCGCGCCATTGCCGCCGATTTTGAGTTTGAGGAAGGGATACTTTTCCAAAGCCTTGGCAAAGGCGGGAAGCAATAAGTCATGCCCTTTCAGATGGCGCAAGTGGGAAACGGAGCAAAACGTGAAATCCTGATGGGACTTATCGAAAGGCTCGAACGGACGCGCAAAGTTATCGCCCAAAATATTCGGCAGATATTCCCAATCCAAACCGTATTTCTCGCGCAGCAATGCACAAAAATCCTTGCTGACCGCAAAACGCGCCTGACAATGTCGGGCGGATTCTTTCATACTGGGCCATTGGTTCGGACGGACCAGGTTGCGGGCAATCGCGCTGCTGTGTTCGGTAATCACATAAGGAATACCGTATTTCTTAGAAATTTCATGTGCCAAAACGCCGCCGAAATTCATCGTATGCGCATGGAGGACATCAGGCTTGCCGTTTTCCGCCACATACCGCTTAAAAGCCTTCATACCCGCCCTTACCCAACGGATACGGTCGATATCGACGACGGGGCAATGCGGGAAAAAATACATACTGTCGTAAACATAAGTATTCAAACCGCCCTGCCGGTGATGCCGCATTCCATAAGGTCCGGTCAAAATACTTTTCCATTCCGTCCGCAACGAGCGGAACAAAGGTGCAATGACCCCTACTTTCAAGCCTTTGCGCTGCAACGCCTGAGCTTGCAAACGGAAGAAAATCCCGTCCACATCCGTTTCGGATTTCGGATACCACGATGGAAGAACGACAACATGCATTTTTTACTCCTTACGCCAACCCTGCCAAAGACAATCTGCATCATTGCCCACAAAGTCAAAAAATATAAAAAACAATAATTTAGTTATATTACAAACAACCGCAGGTTTTCAAGTGATTATAAATAACAGCATTACAACTCAAAGCATGAATTAAAACATATATATGACAAAGTACCCAAACCGCAAGTTAAAAAAACCTCTCCTTTTTTTCAACCGCCTGATTTAAATTAAAATAATATATGACATATAACAACACTTTTAAAACCACATCTACCAAACCATCTCATCACACGCATTGCCTTTTCCCGTTTCAGACGACCCATAGGCTAAACAACGGCAAGACTATGTTGTTTAATCCCCCCCTCGCCCGATAAAACATGTTCATCAGCACCACAAGCCGACTGGTACATCAACCGTCATTTCCTTGAAGCAAAACAATAAAAAGGTCGTCTGAAATCTCGTATTTGATTTTTCAGACGACCTCTCAGTCATAGCAAAGAAGTTATGCGTATGCCAAAACCTTTTCAGACGACCTCATCAAACAGCAAACGTGATCTTTGCCGTTTTAAGCTGCCGTTACAGTCAATCAAGCATCCACCGGCTTCCAGTCCGCGCCTTTTACCGGCGGCAGCCACGATTGCGTACCGCTGGCGGAAAATTCCCACAGGATGTCGGGGAAGCCGTAATGGTCGGCGCGCGCCGGGTCGAGTTGCGTTTCGATTTCGGCTTCGCGGCCTTCGCGGATTTGTGTGGCGATGTGCGGATTGATCATGACGGTTTTGCCCAATGCGATAAATTCCGCCCAGCCGGTTTCATAGGCGGCCAGAATTTGATCGGCAGTAAACAGGTTGCCCACGCCGATAAGGGGCAGCTTGCCGTTGATGCGGTCATGGATGAACTGCATACGGGTTTGCGCCGTATCGCCGCCGCGGCGGATTTTCTTATCGAATTCCCACAAGGAAACGTGCAGGTATTGCAGCGGCTTTTGCACCAGCGCGTCAATCAGTGCGCCGGTTTCGGTCATGGTCAGCCCGTTTTCGCCTGCTTCTTCAGGCGAGAAGCGGTAGCCGATGATGAAGTCGTTGCGTTGGTGTTTGTCGCGGACGGCGGCAACGGCATCGACGACGGCGAGCGGGAAGCGCATTCTGTTTTCCAAGCTGCCGCCCCATTGGTCGCTGCGGCGGTTGCTTTGGGCGGAGTAAAACTGTTGGATTAAATAGCCGTTCGCGCCGTGGATTTCCACGCCGTCAAAGCCTGCACGAATCGCCAAATCGGCAGCTTGGGCGAAGGAAGCGATGAGTTCTTCCACTTCTGCGGCACTCGCTTCACGCGCACCTTCTTCTTCGCTGGCGGACGCGCTGATTTTGTCGCGGCGGTTGAGTTCCGCCATCGCTTTAGAGCCGCCGTGATGGATTTGCAAAATCGCTTTCGCACCTTGTTTTTGAATGATTTGGGCGGTTTCTTTCAGGCTGTCGAGGCAGTGTTCGCCCGTAGCTTCAGGCTGTCCTCGAAAGGCTTTACCACCTTCTTGAACCAAAGTGGCAGCAGAGATAAAGAGACCCATATCGCCTGCGCGGTTACCGAGAAACGTGCGCTCTTGGTCGCTGATTAAGCCGTCGGTGTGGGAACCGAAATGGGTCATGGGCGCAACGACGAGGCGGTTTTTGACGGTTACGCCGTTGTTGAGTGTGAAAGATTGGAAAAGCGGAGCGTATTTGGGATTCATTTTGTTCTATCGAAAATTAATAACTTCGACAGAATTGGGACAAATAGGGAATTATCAAGAACGAGGTCGTCTGAAAAACACGGCTCCGACGAAACGGAATGTTTTCAGACGACCTTTCGGCGATACACCTAACAACGGTTACCAGAGGTAGGTTACGCTGGCGCCGCCGCCCGCACCGCCTTTCGCCGCGCCGACTGCCGAGCCTTTAACCAGCCATTTGCCGCTGGCGGATACTTTGGAAATACCTACGGCGTAGCCGCTTTTACCGCGCCAGATACCGCTTGCGACGGAAACCGCGCCTTGTCCCGGCTGATATGCCTGTCCGAGGCTGCCGACCGCGATTGCAGCGGCGGAGCCTGAATCAGCACGCTCTTCAAGTTTGTCCATACGGACTTTGGCTTCGTTGCGCAAAGCGGCGATTTGGGTCTGGTGATTGCTCTCGGCTGCGGCAAGGCTGCTTTGGGTTTGGCGGGCAAGGCTCTTCACTTGAGCAACGTTGACCGCGTCCGTATCCTCCTTACCCGCAGCAACATTAGTAATCTGGCGGCTGTTTTGTTCGCTGCCGACAGATACCGCGCCTAAAGTCGATACCCATGTTTTGCCTGTTTCTGTACTTGCCGCGCCGGTAGCAAAGTCATGACCTGCAACGCCTGCCGCAGTATCGGCAACGCTGTCCGTACCGAGCGCTACGGAGTTTTGCTGACGCGCTTCTGCTTTGTAGCCCAAAGCAGCGGATTTTTCCTCAAATGCAGCAGCACCTGCGCCCAAAGCCGTTCCGCCCGATTTCCGTACCCGTGCGCGCGTGCCAGCGGCAAGACCGTTGAGTGCGGTGGACGAGGATTCCACGCCCAATGCCACACTGTTGGTTTCTTCGGCAACCGCGCGCGTACCGACTGCAACCGCCTGATAACCGTTTGCCTCGGCAGCAGATGCCAGCGCAACCGCCTGCGTACCGTTGGCTTTTGCCCTATCCCCGACAGCAGTGGAACTGAGTGCATTGGCTTCGCTGCCCCGTCCAAACGCAACCGCATCAATATCGCCAGCCTTCGCGCTTTCACCGACCGCGATAGAACGCAAACCCGTTGCCTGCGACATCAAACCGACCGCCACCGACTGCCCACCGGAAGCCTTCGATGCGCCGCCGACGGCAATATCGTTGGTTCCTTTTGCATTCGCCCTGAAACCGACAGCAACCGTCCGCAATGCTTCCGCCTTAGCCTCGCTGCCAAATGCCGACGCACTCAAACCCGAAGCATTTGAATCATAGCCGGCAGCAACAGACTTATAACCCGCCGCAGCCGATTTATCGCCCAACGCAGTCGCATTCTCCCCCGCCTTCGATTCTTTGCCCAATGCGACAGAACCGTTTTTGTGCATCGTCCCTGTCGCAATACCTTCCGCAACACAAACATTTGCAAAAACAAGGGACAACACCAAACACAGCGGTTTGACGGATAAGTTTAGTTTCATCTTTTCATTCTCCATTTTTGAATTTTTAACAATACTAACTAATCCCAAATAATTATATTTAACTATTTAGAATTAGTTATATTGTATAGTATTATTACAATATTATTAATTATATGTAATTAATATTTGATTTGAATCATCTGAAGAAAATGATACGCAAGGTTTATAGAACGTACGCAACCCATTCAGATCGATAGAACCCAATCATCCAAAAAGGTCGTCTGAAAACATGGTTTCGGAGAAACGGAATGTTTTCAGACGACCTTTTATAGTGGCAAAAAAAAGGCGATACCTTTCAGTACCGCCAAAGCTGCTTTGGTGATAAAACCGATTATTTCGAGGCGCAGCGGAAGCCTAGGTTGTGCAAGACGTATTTGGATTGTAGGCTGGTGCGTATGCCGTAGCGCAGGAAGGCGGCGTAATTCGATGGGTCGCTGGAGCCTACGGATGCGCCGCTGCAAAACATTTGCGTATCGGCATTGCCAGACGAGAGCAGGCTGCTGTTGAAGTCTTCCGTCCATTCCCAAATCAAGCCGTGCATATCGTAAATGCCCCAGTAGTTGGGTTTGCTTTTGCCGACATCGCGCAAGCCGTTTCTGCCGCCGTCTGCATACCAGTCAAGAATGGTACGGTTGTAGCCGGGTTCGGCAGAACCGTTTTTCTGTGTGGCGGAGGCAAGTCCGGCAAATTCCCATTGGTCTATGGTCGGCAGGCGTTTGCCTTGCGCAGTACAGTAGGCATTGGCGGCAAACCAAGATACGTTGGTTACCGGATGTTTCAGTTCGTTGGGTTTGGGCGCGTAGCTGTTGCTGCCGGTTTTAACCCAGTGTTTGAGGTAGGCAGGCTCGGCCTGTTTGGAGCTGACTTTGCCTTTTTGCCACTGCGGGTGTTTTTTGACAAACTCTGCAAATTCGGCATTGGTAACGGGATATTTGTCGATTTGGAAGGGTTTGACTTTAATGAGGTTTGTTTCTTTCTTCAGATAGAGCGGGCGGTAGCTGCCGCCTTCAACTTTTGCCATTTCGGCCGCCGCTGCACTGCCGCTTGCGACAAGGGTAAAGAAGGCGAGGAGTGGTATGAGTTTCATAACGGGCTTTCTCATCTGAATACGGAGTATTAGGCTCTGATTATATAGCGAAACCGGATAAAAATCCTTAAAAGCCGTCTGATTATTGTGCTTTGGGCTTGTCGGTTCGTGCATATAGTGGATTAACTTTAAACCAGTACGGCGT
>NZ_KV821518.1:54953-70485 GCF_001815675.1 Neisseria sp. HMSC065D04 | reverse complement strand
TGTCCTGATTTAAATTTAATCCACTATACTTGAAACTGGTTTTTCAGACGACCTTCGATACTTGATAGGTCGTCTGAAAAACCAATCTTTCGATTGGTTGTGGAAGAAAGCCACTGTTGTCCTTGCATCAGCCGGAACAGCAGTGGCTTTTTTCTGTCTCTATGCCGAGATGGCTAGATTAGTTGTCGCCTTTATTTACCTGCAGATGCTGCGGAAGCAGGCGCTGCTGCTGAAGCAGCTGGAGCAGAAGCGGCAGGGGCTGAAGCGGCACCGCTACCTGCATAGGCTTTGTCTTCCAGTTTTTTGGTCATGATTTCAGGGTTTTCTGCGCCCTCTACTTTCAATTGACCCAACGCGCCTTTGTTGAACGCACGGAAGAGAGAGTGGTCAACCACAGTATAGCTGCCCGGGATGTCGGCTTTAAATTCGACAATCGCTGCGCCACCGGCAGGAATCAGGGTACTTTGTACGTTTTCGTTGATCAGTTTGCCGGCTTCTACGTAAACTTTGTCGAAGATCTCACCGATAACGTGGAAGGAAGAAACGAGGTTCGGACCACCGTTACCAACGTACATACGGACGGTTTCGCCTGCTTTGGCTTTCAGGGCGTTGTCGCCGGCGATAGCGCCTACGTGACCGTTAAATACAACGTATTCAGGTTGTTCGGCGATGGCTTTGTCCATATCGAACGGTTGCAGACCTTGCGCACCTTTTTTACCTTTGGTGTAGAAGTCGCCTTGTACGATGTAGAACTCTTTGTCCACTTTAGGCAGGCCTTCTTTAGGTTCAACCAAGATCAGACCGTACATACCGTTGGCGATGTGCATACCGACAGGGGCAACGGCACAGTGGTAGATATACAGACCGGGTTGCAGGGCTTTGAAGCTGAATGTAGAAGTACGGCCCGGAGCAGTGAAGCTGGCTTCTGCACCACCGCCTGGACCGGTAGCAGCGTGGAAGTCAACGTTGTGGGGGACGGTAGAAGACGGGTTGTTAGAGAATTCGACTTCTACGGTATCGCCTTCGCGTACGCGGATCATGCGGCCCGGAACGTCGCCGTTAAATGTCCAGTAGTGGTATTCCACGCCATCATCCATTTTCATGGTTTTTTCGACGGTTTCCATTTTCACGCGGACACGTGCAGGATGGTCGCGGTCGATGGCAGGCGGAACTTCAGGAGCGTGGGTAGTTACCGCGTCGATAACAGGCAGCTCGGCAGCGGGGGTTTCGGCAGCAGCTTGAGCACCGGAAGCAGAAGCCTCGGAAGCTGCAGGAGCGGAAGCGGAAGCGGTTTGCTCGGCAGGTTTTTGGGCAGCTTGCTCACCACAGGCGGCTAAAGCAAAAACTGAAGCAATGATTGCAGCTAAAGCTTGGCGTTTCATAGTTGTCATTTCCTTTAATAACTATTTTAAGAAGGTCAGGGTATATTTTTTCAACCTTTGTCGTCCGCGGCATACCGCTTTCGGCTCTTTCAAACTGCCTTATTCCGGGTCGTCTGAAAGGCATCTCTTGTGAACTTTTGTAGGATTATGTAGGTGGTTTTACCGCTATATCTTGACCTAAATCAATTAATTCATCAAAGATGAACTTTTACTACCCATTTTACTACTTAATAACTAGATAAAACTACATCAAATCATCTATTATTGCTCACATGTTTTATCCAATTCTTTACAAAAATGCTACCGTATTTTTGATAATAAGAATTATTATTGACTATATATCTGTTTTTTAAAGATTGTTGTTAAGAGAATATTTCTTTTGCCTGAAAAGAGTGCTACAATCTTTAACATTCATATAGTATGAATTTATAAGCAACCACTTTTTACCAAAATAAGGAGTTCTGAAATGGGACAGTACAAGAAGCTATGGTACTTGCTGTTTGCCGTCCTGGCAGTCTGCTTTACCATTCTTGGCTACATGGGCAGCGAGGTTTATAAAAAAGCCCCGCCTTACCCTGAAAGAGTCGTTTCGGCATCAGGTACTCAGCTGATGACCAAAGACGATATTTTGGCAGGTCAGTCCGCCTGGCAAACCACCGGCGGTATGGAAGTCGGTTCCGTATTGGGACACGGCGCATACCAAGCTCCGGACTGGACAGCCGACTGGCTGCACCGCGAGCTTGTCGCATGGTTGGATTTGACTGCGCAAGAGACTTACGGCAAAAAATTCAACGAAGTTTCTCCTGAAGAACAAGCCGTACTGAAAACCCGCCTTGCCGACGAATACCGCAACCAAAGCCGTATTAAAGAAGACGGCAGCGTCGTTATCAGCGATACCCGTGTCAAAGCCATTGAGAGCATCCTGCCTTACTACCACGGCGTATACAGCGATGATCCCGCCCTTCAGACGACCCGCGAACACTTCGCAATGAAAAACAACACATTGCCAAGTAAAGAAGCGCGTGAAAAACTGTTCAACTTCTTCTTCTGGACTTCATGGTCTGCTTCGACCAACCGTCCCGACGAAACTTTCACCTACACCAACAACTGGCCGCACGAGCCTCTGATCAACAACGTACCGACTACTGAAAACTACATGTGGTCGTTTACCAGCGTTGTACTGCTCTTGATGGGTATCGGCTTGTTGATGTGGGGTTATTCCTTCCTGACCAAACACGAAGAAGTAGAAGTTCCGACTGAAGACCCGATTTCCAAAGTACAGCTGACTCCTTCCCAAAAAGCATTGGGCAAATACGTCTTCCTGACAGTCGCCCTGTTTGTGGTACAAGTGTTGCTGGGCGGCCTGACCGCGCACTACACCGTCGAAGGTCAAGGTTTCTACGGCATCGACGAAGCACTCGGCTTCGAAATGTCCGACTGGTTCCCTTACGCATTGACCCGTACTTGGCACATCCAATCCGCCATCTTCTGGATTGCAACCGGCTTCCTGACAGCAGGTCTGTTCCTGGCTCCGATTGTTAACGGTGGCAAAGATCCCAAGTTCCAACGCGCCGGCGTAAACTTCCTGTACATCGCCCTGTTTATCGTAGTCGGTGGTTCTTACGCAGGTAACTTCTTCGCCCTGACCCACGTCATTCCGCCTAAATTCAACTTCTGGTTTGGACACCAAGGTTACGAATACCTCGACTTGGGCCGTTTTTGGCAACTCCTGCTGATGGTCGGCCTGCTGTTGTGGCTGTTCCTGATGCTGCGCTGTACCGTTTCCGCCTTTAAAGAAAAAGGCGTGGACAAAAACCTGCTGGCAATCTTCGTTGCCTCCATGGTCGGTGTAGGCGTGTTCTACGCGCCCGGTCTGTTCTACGGCGAAAAATCCCCGATTGCCGTGATGGAATACTGGCGCTGGTGGGTGGTTCACCTGTGGGTAGAAGGCTTCTTCGAAGTATTCGCTACCGCAGCCTTCGCCTTCATCTTCTACAACATGGGCTTCGTCCGCCGCAGTACCGCTACTGCCTCCACTCTGGCTGCCGCCGCCATCTTCATGTTGGGCGGTATCCCGGGTACGTTGCACCACCTGTACTTCTCCGGCTCTACCTCCGCCTCTATGGCAATCGGTGCCTGCTTCTCCGCATTGGAAGTCGTACCGCTGGTATTGCTGGGTCGTGAAGCTTACGAACACTGGTCTTACCAACACCTGTCCGAATGGGCGAAACGCCTGCGTTGGCCGCTGATGTGCTTCGTAGCAGTCGCCTTCTGGAACATGATCGGTGCCGGCGTATTCGGCTTCCTGATTAACCCGCCGATTTCCCTGTTCTACATCCAAGGTCTGAACACTACCGCAGTTCACGCACACGCAGCCTTGTTCGGTGTGTACGGTTTCTTGGCACTGGGCTTCGTATTGCTGGTTGCCCGCTACCTGAAACCAAACGCAAAATTCGACGACAAACTCATGACTTGGGGCTTCTGGCTGCTCAACGGCGGCTTGGTCGGCATGATCGCCATCAGCCTGCTGCCTGTCGGCGCCATTCAAGCATACGCCTCCATCACTCATGGTCTGTGGTATGCCCGTAGCGAAGAATTCCTGCAAATGGAAATCCTCGACACCCTGCGCTGGGTACGCACAGCAGCCGACTTGATCTTCATCGGCGGTGCAATCTGCGTAGCCATCCAAGCAACCAAAATCGTATTCAGCCGCGATAAATAAATCCTAGCTTGAATGCAATCAAAAGGTCGTCTGAACATTTTCAGACGACCTTTTTTGATGCCTGCCTACTTTCATTTCGGCAACAGCCCATCCCCGTTTAACCGCCATACGCACAGAACACCCCTCTTTACCCACCTATCCCTACCCTACCCCCCTCCTCCAACAAATTGAATCCCTCCCCATCCCGCGACAACCGCCCTACCTGTTTTCCCTATTTTTCAGACGACCCCAATGCCGTTTAGAAAACAAGGTCGTCTGAAACCGAAAACAAACAAAACACAGACAACAAAAAACCGCCCATCAAAGCGCGGTCGGTTTTAAAACAGTTTTTGTCGGAACGGAAAGCGAAGGGCTTTTCAGACGACCTCTGAATATTTAGGAGTCGTCTGAAAAATAAAATCACTCAATAACGGTAATCAGGATGGCGGGAACAGCCTGAATAACGGATAGTACAACTATCTGAATGTTTACTACATGCGGATAGTGCTTTTTGTTCCGCTGATTTTAAATTGGAATCATTTTTTGCACCATATCCACCATTACCAACAGTACCTCCCAATGCTATTGCAGTACAAGAATTGCGTATTTCAGTCAACATGCGGCAACCCTTGCCATCCTTAGCAATTGGATTACTCCCACCATTTCTAATACAACTTTCTAAAGCTTCCTTATTAGCCGGACCATATCCTTGAGTATTATTTTCAGAATAACCTATTGCACCATTAGCTGGATTAAAATAAATCGCTCCCCAACGGTTCGGCACTTTATACACCCGTCGAGAAGACGAACTGCCACCTCCCCAACCGCACGCGCTGCCATCGACAGTTTGACAATAACCGTCAGTCGGATTCCCTCCCAAAGGGTTGCCCAAGGCGGTAAAACTATTCAATGCCATCCATATCAAAAATATCTTCTTCATCTTTATACCTCTTAATCTTTTCCGCTATTCGTTTCTCTCAAAGCCCTGCCGCATAACTTCGCATCGCTTTCGACCCCATCGCTGCAAAATAAGTTTTCAGACGACCTCTGAACATTTGGGGTCGTCTGAAAAATAAAATCACTTAATAACGATAATCAGGATGGCGCGAACAGCCTGAATAGCGGACAGTACATTTAAATGATTGCCCTGCCTCACATGCGGAAATCGCCTTTTGCTCTGCCTCAGCAATAGAATCGGCATTTTTTGCAGCAGCCCTATATCTTCCTCCATCTCCTCCCAATACAATCGCCCCACACATATTACGGTATTCAGTCATTAAGCTACAGCCTTCCCCATTGCGATCCAATGGATTCTTACCACCTCCTGCCTTAATGCAATTTGCCAATGCCTCTTTATTGGCGGAACGGTAGCCTGAGGTATTATTCTCAGAATAACCTATTGCTTGATTTGCAGCATTGTAATAAATCGCTCCCCAACGGTTCGGGATATTAATTACCCTACCTCCCTGTCCCATCGGTCGGTTATTACCCGCGCATCCCGGCAAATCAGGATGATAGGCACAAGGATTGCTCATTTCGTTTGCGTTAGCGAAACCGCTTAAAATCATGGCAGCCGCTAATAGTATATGCTTCATCGGTTTATTCCTTATTTTTGAACTTATAGTGGATTAAATTTAAACCAGTACGGCGTTGCCTCGCCTTGCCGTACTATCTGTACTGTCTGCGGCTTCGTCGTCTTGTCCTGATTTAAATTTAATCCACTATACTTTACCCTGTTACCCAAACAACCCAGTCAAAATCAGACGGGCTGTTTCCTCTTTATCGTCTATCGCCACACAATAAAGTTTCAGACGACCCCTAGTCCTTCAGGGGGCGTCTGAAAAAACAAATCAATCGGCAATGCTGCCGTATTGCTTTGTTAAGCTTACAAAACGCCTTGATGGGCGGTATCGTGTCCCAAAGCAGTCAGGAATTGCGACATGCTGTATGTTTCGCCTGAAGCGGCAAACTTGAACGCGTCTACGGTATCGCCGCCATCTGAGGAGTGGACGGCATCCAAGACGGTCAGGGTGTCGTCACTGCCTTTGAGTTTGACCACCCAGTTCTCTTTGTTGTTTCCTGCTTTATTGATTTCCAAATCGATGTCTTTCAGCGTCAGATTGCCTGAGAACAATACGGTATTGTCCTCGCCGCTTGCGTTCAGTGACAATTTGTCATGCCCGCTGCCTTTGCCGAAGGTAATCGTATTGGCATAGCTGCCGCCGGAAATGGTGTCATTGCCTGCGCCGGCATCAATGGTGCTGTCGTGTCCGACTTTGACGGTATCGTCGCCGCTGCCGCCGATAAAGGTGGTTTTGCCGCCGTAGTTGCCTGAAACGCTGACGGTATCGCCGTTGTCGGTACCGTGAATAATGCGGTTGGAGCCTTCGTACAGTCGTTGTTCAAAGGTATCGCTGTCGTCATTCAGGTATTGAATAATCGTGCCGTCTTTGCGGACATGGGATACTTTCAAACCGAAATGTTCGATGATTTGTTCCGTGCTGTATGGGCCGTTGTCGAATTGGAACTCGGATATGGCGCCTTGCGAACCCATTTGGTTTTTAATCGTCAATACGTCATTGCTGCCTTTGATGGAAACGGTCCATGTGTTGCCGTTCAGACGGGGGTTGATGGTGTAGTCAAACGGATCGGGCGTGTAGTCGATGCCGGTTTTGTCGTAGCCCGGGGTCACGGAAATATTCAAGTCATCCAATGTCAAGCCGCCGGTAAATTTTACGGCGTTGCTGATGGAGGTGGGATTGAATTCTTCGTCGATATCGAAACCGAAGTCGAAAATGGTGTCGTGTCCGTATCCTTTGCCGAAGACATAGGTATCGCGCCCGTCTCCGCCTTCCAGATAATCGTCGCCCGCGCCGCCATCGAGGTAATCGGCTCCGACCCGCGCATACAGTTTGTCATTGCCGTTGCCGCCGTACAGTTTGTCGTCTGAAGACCATTCATTGCCCCAGTAGCTGGTGCCTTCGTCTCGGATGATGTCGTCGCCATCCATGCCGTAAATCACGTCCCTGCCGTCTGTGCCGGAACTTAATTCGTCATTAAACTTGCTGCCGACAATCACATCGTCGTTCGGCGTGCCTTCATTTTTGATGCCTTGGTCGGCTTTTCCGGTGTTGACGGCTTTGAGCAGGGTTTCGGCTGTATAGTTTTCGCCGAGGAATTGGAATTGGTTGATGGAAATATGTCCTTTGGCGTCAACTTGGTTTTGAATGGTTGCCGAGCCGTTGGCGGATGTGATTTCCCAGTTTTTGCTGCCGTCGGCATTGTCGATGACGTTTACTTTGATGTCGCTGACACGGAGGTCGTCTGAAAACTTCAGGGTATTGTTGCCTTGATTGTCGATAATCGTATCGTCGCTGCCGTAAATATAGGTGTCGTTGCCTGTTCCGCCTTTCAACATATCTTTGCCTGCTCCTCCGATTAAAGTGTCATCGCCTGCGTCGCCGTTGATGGTGTCGTTGCCATCGCCGCCGTCCAAATAGTCATTGCCGTCGCCGCCGTTAATGTTGTCGTTGCCGCCCATGCCGTAAACGGTATCGTTGCCGCGGCCGCTATTGAGTCGGTTGTGTCCGCTGTTGCCGGTCAGGGTGTTATTGCTGTTGTTGCCTGCCGCGTAGATATTGGCGTTGCCGGTCAGGGTAACGTTTTCAACGTGGGTTGAGGCGGTATAAGAAACGCTGCTGATCACGGTATCATTGCCTTCGCCGCTATTCTCAACGACAACATCTTTTGCGTTATCCACATAGTAAGTATCGTCTCCGATGCCGCCGCGCATCATGTCCGCGCCTGCTTTACCGTCGATGACGTCGTTGCCGACGGTGCCGTTCAGCGCGTCGTTTCCTTCCGTGCCTTCAATACGTTCTCCTGCATTGTCGCGTATTTCTACTTGCGCTTGAGTGGCTTTGATGAATTGGTTGAGGTTTAATGTGCCGTTTGCGAAAACAAACCGTTGGACAGAAGGCATATTGCTGCCTTCTTGGTATTGATTGGAAATGGTCAGGACGGATTGTGTGTGTTTCACTGCGATACGCCAGTCCTGTCCGCCTTCTGCATTGCGCACGGCGGTAACTGTCAGATCGTCTGCGCTGAGACCGTCTAAAAAGCGGATGCTGTTGCTGCCTTGGCGGTCGATTACTGTATCTTTGCCGCTTTTTTCGCCGAACAAATAGGTATCGTTGCCTTCACCCCCTTGCAATACGTCGTTTCCTGCCGCGCCGTCCAGGATATCGTTGCCTTCATCGCCGAACAGTTGGTCGTCGCCTTCTCCCCCGTTGATGTTGTCGTGACCTGCGCCCCCGTAAACCATATCATTGCCGCGCCCGCTGTACAGGCGGTTGTTGCCGCTGTTGCCGACCAATACGTTGTCTGAATTGTTGCCCGCGCCATAAATATTATCCGAACCGGTCAAAACCAAGTTTTCGACATTGTTCGGCAAGGTGTAGCTGACATTGCTATAAACGGTATCCTGTCCTTCATTTGCCTTTTCCACAATGTTGTCTGCGGCATGGGTGGCATAATAGACATCATTGCCCTTGGTTCCTTGAAAAACCTTGGGTTCGGACGACCTTTCCAAAGATGCGGAGTGTGCGGCGGCTTCTTCAGAAACGATTGCGCGAAAGACTTGTTTTGTATCCATGATATTATTTTTTCCGTGAGCTGACGGTTGCCTATCCGGGGAGATGGGATAAATAACCAGATTGGGGGGATCGTAATTTATTGATTGAATCGTTACACGCAGTCGAACTGCGTGGCTTCCTTAGACTGCTTTATCCTCAACAAGTTCTAACTCTTTCTCAAAACATTATTTAATCGGAATTTATATTTCAATTGATTAATTTGTTTATCATTTATGCCAAATTGAATTCAAATCAAGATTAAGCGTTGGGCAACGCCGCACTGCGCCAATCCAATCCGCTATAAAACGAAAAGGTCGTCTGAAAACCACTTTTCATGGTTTTCAGACGACCTTTTATTTACAACGGGAAATTACAGCGAGCGGGCGACTTCGACGATGTCGAAGCATTCCAGTTGGTCGCCTTCCATAATTTCGTTGTAGCCTTTGATCATCAAGCCGCATTCGAAGCCCATGCGGACTTCTTTGACGTCGTCTTTGTAGCGTTTCAAAGAAGACAGTTCGCCGGTGTGGATGACCACGTTGTTGCGGATGAGGCGGATATGGGAATCGCGTTTGACCACGCCGTCGGTAACCATACAGCCTGCGATGTTGCCGACTTTGGATACGCTGATGACCTGACGGATTTCGACCATACCGGTAACCTGCTCTTTCTCTTCCGGCGCCAGCATGCCGCTCATGGCTGCTTTGACGTCGTCGATGGCATCGTAAATGATGTTGTAGTAGCGGATTTCCACGTTTTCATTTTCGGCAAGTTTGCGCGAAGAAGCGTCTGCACGCACGTTAAAGCCGATGATGAACGCGCCTGAAGCGATGGCAAGGTTGACGTCCGATTCGGTAATACCGCCCACGCCGCTGTGCAATACGTTCACTTTCACTTCGTCGGTGGACAGTTTTTTCAGGCTGCCCGCCAAAGCTTCGTAAGAACCTTGTACGTCTGCTTTGATGATGACCGACAAGGATTGGGCTTGGTTTTCGCCCATGTTGTTGAACATATTTTCCAGTTTCGCGGCCTGTTGTTTGGCCAAGCGTACATCGCGGTATTTGCCTTGGCGGAAGAGCGCGATTTCGCGGGCTTTTTTCTCGTCTGCCAACACCATCGCGTCTTCACCGGCGTTCGGCACGTCGGACAAACCGAGAATTTCGACTGGAATAGACGGGCCTGCTTCGTTGACGGCTTTACCGTTTTCATCAACCATCGCACGGATTTTACCGAACGCGGTACCGGCAAGCAGCATATCGCCTTTTTTCAGCGTACCGCTTTGCACCAAGAGGGTAGCGACCGCGCCGCGTCCTTTGTCCAGACGGGCTTCGACGATGATACCTTTGGCAGGCGCATCGACAGGGGCAGTCAGTTCCAATACCTCGGCTTCAAGCAAGACGGCTTCGAGCAATGCGTCGATATTGATGCCTTTTTTGGCGGAAACGTCGATAAATTGCACATCGCCGCCCCATTCGTCAGGTACGACTTCGTGTGCGGTCAACTCTTGGCGGATGCGCTCGGGGTTGGCAGCTTCTTTATCGATTTTGTTGACGGCAACCACCATCGGTACGCCCGCTGCTTTAGCGTGGGCAATGGCTTCGATGGTTTGCGGCATCACGCCGTCGTCGGCTGCGACCACGAGAATCACGATGTCGGTTGCTTTCGCACCGCGCGCGCGCATGGCGGTAAACGCTTCGTGACCCGGGGTATCCAAGAAGGTAATCACGCCGCGCGGGGTTTCAACGTGGTATGCGCCGATGTGCTGGGTAATGCCGCCTGCTTCGCCTTGTACCACTTTGGCGCGGCGGATGTAGTCCAGCAGCGAGGTTTTACCGTGGTCGACGTGACCCATCACGGTAACGACCGGCGGACGCGGCAATGCTTCGGCTTCCACAGCTTCCACGCCTTCATCCAAGAATGCTTCGGGATCGTCGGCGGCGGCAGGTTTGCCGATATGACCGAGTTCTTCCACCACAATCAGGGCGGTGTCTTGGTCGATGGATTGGTTGATGGTGACCATCATGCCCATTTTCATCAGGGCTTTGACCACTTCCACGCCTTTGACTGCCATTTTGTGCGCCAAATCGGCAACGGTAATGGTTTCGGGAACCAAGACTTCGTGAACGACAGGTTCGGTCGGTGCTTGGAAGGCGTGTTGGTTCGGCTCGAGTTTGAGTTTCTTGCCTTTTTTACCGCTGCGTACGCGCTCGTCGTCGCCGTTGCGCGCATTGCGGTCGCGTCCGCCTTTACCGCCTTTGCCTTTGGCGTTGCGGCCTTGGTTGTCATCGTCGCGGTTGTGGCGGTCTTCTTTTTTCGCACGGGCAGGATTGGCGGCCTTGCCTTCTGCAGGCGCGGCTTTGGCTTTTTCGGCAGGCTTGCGCTGCTCGGCAGCTTTGGCTTCGGCTGCGGGCTTGGCTTGCTGATCCGCCTGTTGTTTCATGGCTTCGCGGCGCGCCTGACGCTCTTGTTTTTCTTTCAACAAGGCTTCTTGATGGGCGCGTAAAGCGGCGGCGCGGCGTGCCTCTTCGTCGCGTTGCGCTTGTTCTTCCGCACTGACCACAGGTTGCGGAGCCGCTGGAGCAGCGGGTTTGGCTGCTTTTTTCGCGTCTTTGCCTTTATTGCCTTTGTCTTGTTTAGGCTTGGCTTTGCCTTCGGCAGGTTTTTCAGACGACCTTTGGGCAGGTTTGTCTTCAGCCTGAACTGCTTGTGCAGCAGGCTCTGCCGGTTTGTCGTCGGCTTTGCTTTCAGCTGCTTTCACGTCGGCAGGTTTTTCAGCCGCTTCAACAGGTTTCGCTTCTTCCGCTTTGACTTTCGGCTCGGCTTTTGCCGCTTTGGCAGCCTTCAACTTCGCAGCTTCCGCTTCGGCTTTCGCGCGCGCTTCGGCACGGGCGGCGGCCTCAGCTTCGGCTTTCGCCTGTTCTGCGGCTTGGTCTTTCACTTCTGCCTGCTCGGCTTTTTGCGCTTCAGCTACTGCTTTGGCTTTAGCTTCGGCGGCAAGCTCTTCCGGCGAAGGAATCGTTACGGAACGGCCGCGTTTGCGTTCGACTTTGACGCCGCTGACAGTGCTGACTTCGGTTTTTTTGCGGCGGATGCTGATGGTTCCGCCGTCATTGCCGTTTTTCTTTTTCAGATAGGCGTTCAGCAGTTGTTTGTCGTCCAGCGTCAGGGAATCGCTGCCGCTGTTTTTATTGACGCCGGCTTCTTTCAGTTGTTTCAGCAAATCATCGACGGGGCGTTTCAGTTCGGCGGCAAATTGTTCTACGGTTGTGTTACTCATCTGTACCCCCATTAGTTCTCTTCGGTAAACCAGTGTTCGCGGGCGGCAAGAATCACTTTTTTCGCCGCTTCTTCATCTACACCGGTTATTTCAATCAGTTCGTCAACGGCAAGTTCCGCCAAATCGTCGCGGGTGGTTACGCCGGCTTCCGCCAGTTTGCGGAGCATATCGGAATCTACGCCGTCCAGATTGCGCATGTCGTCTGAAACTTCTTCCAGCTTCTCTTCGGACGCAATCGCCATGGTCAGAATCGCATCGCGCGCGCGGTTGCGCAGGGTTTCGACGATTTCTTCGTCAAAGCCTTCGATGGCGAGCAATTCGGCAGCCGGAACGTAAGCGACTTCTTCCAGCGTGGCAAAACCTTCTTCTACCAAAATATCGGCGGTTTCGTCGTCGATGTTCAGATGCGCGGTAAAGAGGTCGCGGATGGCTGCGTCTTCGGCGGCAGTGCGTTCGTCTGCTTCTTCAACAGTCATGATGTTCAACTGCCAACCTGTCAAATCAGATGCCAAACGCACGTTTTGACCGCCGCGGCCGATGGCAAGCGCAAGCTGGTCTTCGGCGACGATCACGTCAACCGCGTGTTTGTCATCGTCAATCACGATACGGCTGACTTCGGCAGGAGACAGCGCGTTCATCACGAACTCGGCAGTTTCAGACGACCACAGCACCACATCAATACGCTCGCCTGCCAATTCGTTGCTGACGGCGTTCACACGGGAGCCGCGCACGCCGATACAGGTACCTTGCGGATCGATGCGCTGGTCGTTTGCTTTGACTGCCACTTTCGCACGTTGGCCCGGGTCGCGTGCCACTTCGCGGATTTCCAACAAGCCGTCTGCAATTTCAGGCACTTCCATTTCGTACAGCTTCGCGAGGAAATCGCCTGAAGTACGGCTGAGGATGACTTGTTTGCGGCCGGTATTGCCGATTTCGTCCACACGCAAAAACAGCGCGCGGATACGGTCGCCGCCGCGGAAGTTTTCACGCGGAATCATTTGTTCGCGCGGAATCAGCGCATCCAGCTTGCCCGGAACGACTTCGACGATGATGCCGTGGCGTTCTACGCGTTTTACCGTACCGGAAACGATGTCTTCTTTAACAGCCAAGAATTCGTTCAGATTTTGCTCGCGCTCGGCATCGCGGATGCGTTGCAGGATGATTTGTTTGGCAGTTTGCGCAGCTTGGCGGCCAAAGCCTTCGTTCGGCAGCGTTTCTTCGTAGTAATCGCCGATTTGAATGTCGGTACCCGGTATTTCTTCTTGGATTTCTTCGATGGTTTTTTCCAGGTCGGGATAGGTGTAATCCTCGTCGGCAACAATCAACCAGCGGCGGTAAGTATGATATTCGCCGGTATCGCGGTCGATTTCGACGCGCACGTCCATGTGCTCGCGGTCGGCTTTTTTCTTGGCTGCGGTAGAAAGGGCAAATTCCAATGCTTGGAACACCACTTCCGCTTCAACGTTTTTCTCGCTTGCCAACGCTTCGGCAAGTTGCAACATTTCGCGACTCATTTTTTAGAATCTCCAATATCAAGTTTTAAAATTTAAATTCGGGGCGCAGGCGGGCTTTATCGATATTATCCAAGCCGATTTGCGCGGTTTTGCCGTCGAAAGAAAGCGTTACGGTATCGTTTTCACAACCCTCGATGCGGCCGATAAAATTCTTTTGTCCGTCAACCGGCAGGCGGGTTTTGATTTTTGCCTGTTGCCCTGCAAAGCGCACGAAATCGGCGGCTTTTTTCAGTGGCCGGTCAAGGCCGGGGCTGGAAATTTCCAGATTTTTATAATCGATATCTTCCACCATGAACACGCGGCTCAAATGATTGCTGACGGTCGCGCAGTCTTCGACGGTAATCCCGCCTTCTTTATCGATGAACACGCGCAGCGTGCCTTGCGCAGTCAGCTCGAAATCGACCAGTTCGTAGCCCAAACCCGGCAGGGTTTTTTCGAGAATTGTTTGAATATCCATGAATCTCCCGGAGTACATAAACAAAAAAATGGCCCCGTGGCCATTTTTCGTCAAAATTGAAAAATTGGCTTATTATAACCGCTTTCCACTCAAAAGAAAAGCGTTGATTTATCGCGGCTTTTTTCAGACGACCTTATAGAGTGAATACACCTGACGGCATAAAACCAAGCTTAAAATTGTTGACAAAAACGGTCGTCTGAAAAATTGCCATTAAACCTTACCCATTGATAATCATCATTTTATTTCCAACCTTTCTTTTTCAGACGACCCCATTTCCCTTCCATACGGCTTGCACGAAGCACGCCGTCATTCTAAAATCCAAAGCTGTTATCATCGAAACAAAAAGGCATTGCCATGTCCGCCCGCCCCATCTACAACTTTTCCGCAGGCCCCGCCGTCCTGCCCGAAGCCGTATTGCGTACCGCGCAGCAAGAAATGCTCGACTACAACGGCACAGGCTTCCCCGTCATGGCGATGAGCCACCGCTCGGAAATGTTCCTCAGCATCCTCCATCACGCCGAACAAGACCTGCGCGCGCTGCTGAACATTCCTTCCAACTACAAAATCCTGTTCCTGCAAGGCGGCGCGACCACGCAATTCAACATGGTTGCGATGAACCTGGCGCATGGCTTCCCGTCCGCCGACGCAGTGGTAACGGGCAACTGGAGCCGCATCGCCTACGAACAAATGAGCCGCCTGACCGATGCCGAAATCCGACTGGCGGCACACGGCGGCGAACAATTCGACTATACCGCCCTGCCGCCCGTCGAAACTTGGGACATAGACAAAGACTCCGCCTTCGTCCACTTCGTCATCAACGAGACCGTCAACGGCCTGCAATACCAAACCGTTCCCAAACTTTCAGACGACCTGCCGCCGCTCGTTTGCGATATGTCCAGCGAAATTCTCTCGCGCGAATTTGACGTTTCCGACTACGGGCTGATCTACGCGGGCGCACAAAAAAATATCGGTCCTGCCGGCGCAACCGTCGTCATCATCCGCGAAGACCTGCTCGACCGCTGCCCCGAGAGCATTCCCGACGTCTTCAACTACCGCTCCCACCTCAACCGCGACGGCATGTACAACACCCCGTCCACCTACGCCATTTATATGTCCGGTTTAGTGTTCCGCTGGCTGCTGACACAAGGCGGCGTCAAAAAAATCGAAGCTATCAACAACATCAAAGCCCAAACGCTTTACGACGCCATCGACGGCAGCGGCGGCTTCTACATCAACCGAATCCGCCCCGATGCCCGCTCCAAAATGAACGTCGTCTTCCAAACCGCCTCAACTGAACTCGACCGCCGCTTCGTCCTCGAAGCTGAACTGCAAGGCCTGTGCCTGCTTAAAGGCTACAAAACCGTCGGCGGCATGCGCGCCAGCATCTACAACGCCATGCCGCTCGAAGGCGTACAGGCATTGGCGGACTTTATGAGCGATTTCCAACGGCGTTACGGCTAAGACAAAATGCGCCTTTAAAAGCACAGCCGATTCAACACAAATCTCAAGCGCGGATGAATGCGTACCGTAATCAGGTATAGTGGATTAAATTTAAATCAGGACAAGG
>NZ_KV821518.1:33863-54853 GCF_001815675.1 Neisseria sp. HMSC065D04 | reverse complement strand
CGTACTGGTTTAAAGTTAATCCACTATAAATCAACGATATTCTGTTAATGCCCGCTCCCTGAAAAACCCAAAAGGTCGTCTGAAAACCTTAAATCAGGATTTTCAGACGACCTTTCTTTATCCGGCGCGGCAAATGTTTGCCCAACTTAGTCCAAGCTACCGCCGAAACCTACATCCCGCCGTAATTCGGTCCGCTTGCGCCTTCGGGGCAAATCCAAGTGATGTTTTGCGTCGGATCTTTGATGTCGCAGGTTTTACAGTGGACGCAGTTGGCGGCGTTGATTTGCAGGCGCGGGCTGCCGTTTTCTTCGACGATTTCGTACACACCAGCCGGACAATAGCGCGTTTCGGGCGAGGCGTATTCTTTGTAGTTCACGTCTATCATTGTTTGCGGATTTTTCAGCACCAGATGGTCGGGCTGGTTTTCTTCGTGCGCGAGGTTGGCGAGGAAGACGCTGCTTAAACGGTCGAAGGTCAACACGCCGTCGGGTTTCGGATAATCAATCGGCTTGCACGCGGCGGCTTTTTTGAGCTGCTCGTTGTCTTTGCCGTGATGTTTCAAGGTCCACGGGGCCTTGCCTCTGAAAATCATCTGGTCGATGCCGGTATAAAGCGAGCCGAGGTAAACGCCCCATTTGAATGACGGACGGACATTGCGCGCGGCGTAAAGCTCTTGATACAGCCAGCTTTGTTCAAAACGTTGCTGATAATCCGCTGCTTCTTTGCCGCTGTCGAAACCCTCCACTTCTTCAAGATTTTCCAACAACGGAAACACAGCCTCTGCAGCGAGCATGGCGGATTTCATGGCGGTATGAATGCCTTTGATACGCGGCATATTGAGGAAACCCGCCGCATCGCCGATTAAAACGCCGCCTTTGAACGAGAGCTTTGGCAGGCTTTGCAGACCGCCTTCAATCAGCGAACGCGCGCCGTAAGCGATGCGGCGGCCGCCTTCGAAGGTTTTGCGGATTTCGGGATGGGTTTTGAAGCGTTGGAACTCTTCAAACGGCGACAGATAAGGGTTTTGATAGTCCAAACCGACTACAAAACCGACGGCGACCTTATTGTCGTCGAAATGGTAAACAAACGCGCCGCCGTAGGTTTTGCTGTCCAGCGGCCAGCCCGCGCTGTGTACCACCAAGCCAGGCTGATGTTTTTCAGACGACACTTCCCAAATTTCTTTGATGCCCAAGCCGTAAGTTTGCGGCTGGCTGTTTTGGTCGAGTTGGAAACGTTCGATGACTTGTTTGGAAAGCGAACCGCGGCAACCTTCGGCAAACAGGGTTTGTTGCGCCCAAAGCTCCATGCCGGGCTGGAAACTGTCGGTCGGCTCGCCGTCTTTGCCGATGCCCATATTGCCGGTCGCAATACCTTTGACCGAACCGTCTTCGTGATACAGCACTTCGGCAGCGGCGAAGCCCGGATAGATTTCCACGCCCATATTTTCCGCCTGTTCCGCCAACCAGCGCACAACTTCGCCTAAGCTGACGATGTAGTTGCCGTGATTGTCGAAATTGGGGGTAACGGGCAGATTGAACGCTTTTTTCTCCGTCAGGAACAACACTTTGTCCTGCGTTACCGCGCGCGTCAGCGGCGCGCCTTTTTCTTTCCAGTCGGGAATCAGCTCGTTCAACGCAATCGAATCGATGACCGCACCCGCCAGCGAATGCGCACCCGCCTCAGAACCCTTCTCCACCACGCAAACGCTGATTTCACGCCCGTTTTTTTCGGCAAGCTGCTTGAGTTTGATGGCGGCGGACAAACCCGACGGGCCTGCGCCGACAATCACGACATCGTACTGCATACTGTCGCGGGTGATGGATTCTGTCATGGCGGTTCCTGTATGTTTATTATTGAATTGAAAACCCGCGATTATACAACGGGAACATATAGTTACCAAATACAACAAAGGTCGTCTGAAAACCATATTTTCGGTTTTCAGACGACCTTTTCATCTTTGCGGCTATTTGGTTTTGAACCAGGCAAACCACACCAATACAATCACAAAGCCAAAATAGGCGATGCTCCAGTATGGCAGTGCAATACCCAGCAGATAGTCCGGTACGGCACAATCGCCAAAGCCACGCACAATCGGTTCAAACCAATCAAACAGCGGCCAATCCTTCAAACGGAAAGTCCACGGCGCACCGCAGGATGGCGCACTGCCCGGCGGCAGGCTTTGCAGCCACAATTGATAGGCCGCAACACCCGCGCCATAAACCGCAGGCACACTGACCAACAAGGCGCTGAATAACCTGCCAATCTTAGAAGCCTGGCGGAAAAAGGCTGCTGCCAAAGCCACCAATCCGACCGCCAAAACCGACAAGCGCTGCAAAATACACAAAACGCAAGGGTCCATTCCTAAAACATATTGTGAGACGAACGAACCGCAGGCAGCCAAGATCGATAAGACAACCAGAAAAAAGATAGTTTTTCTAAAAAAATTCATAACCTTAAACTTTCCAATTATTCAGACGACCTCTTATGAGTTTCAAAACAACCGCTGTATCAGATGCGCATCGGCATAACGATGTATTTGAAGTTCGGATTGTTCGGCACGGTAAACAAGGTCGAGCGGTTGGCATCGCCGAAGGCAAGCTGCATATCGTCGGAATGGATGTTGCGCAATACGTCCATCAGATAGCCGATATTGAAGCCGACTTCGAGTTCGCCGCCTTGGTAGGCGATTTCGAGTTCTTCGCGGGCTTCTTCCTGCTCGTTGTTGCTGCACACGACGCTCAAGAGGCCGGGTTGCAGGAACAGGCGCGCGCCGCGGAATTTTTCGTTGGCAAGGATGGCGGCACGTTCAAGCGCGCCCAAAAGCTGGGTGCGTGAAACGAGGAAGATTTTGTCGTTGTCCAGCGGGATGACGCGGTTGAAGTCGGGAAATTTGCCGTCTATAACTTTGCTGACGATGGTTGTGCCGTTGCATTGGAAGCGCACTTGGTTGTTGAGTAACTCGACGCTGATGGGTTCGGACGGGTTGTTCAGCAGCTTGAAGAGTTCCAAAACGGTTTTGCGCGGCAGGATGACTTCAGTTTTGGGCAGTTCGGCTTCGATTTGGCTGGCAGCGTAGGCAAGGCGGTGGCCGTCGGTGGCGACGAGGCGCAGTTGGTTGCCTTCAACCTGCATCAGCAAGCCGTTGAGGTAGTAACGGATGTCTTGTACTGCCATGCTGTATTGGACTTGTGACAGCATGGTTTTGAAAGTCTCCTGCGACAGGGAAAACGAGGCGCTGATGTCTTCGCCGACGCTCATCAGCGGGAAGTCTTCGGCAGGCAGGGTTTGCAGGGCGAAACGTGATTTGCCTGCACGCAGGGTCAGACGGTTGTCCGCCCAGTCGAGCGAAACGATGGCGCTGTCGGGCAAGGCGCGCAGGATGTCTTGGAATTTTTTGGCGTTGGTGGTGATGCGGAAGTCGCCTGCCTGACTTTCCGGACCGGCCGTGTTGATTTGGATTTCCAAGTCGGTCGCCAGGAGTTTGGTTTGACCGTCTTTGCTTTCGAGCAGGACGTTGGAGAGGATGGGCAGGGTATGGCGGCGTTCGACGATACCGGTAACGGCTTGCAGCGGCTTGAGCAGACTATCGCGGTCGGCTTGTAAAATCAGCATGGTCAATTCCTTTTGAATTGGTTATTTCGGGTGTTTTTGAATCGGGTTCGGCGGACGCGATGGTTGATTCGCCGCCGTTAAAATCAAAGTGTATTTGTGTTTTCAGACGACCTTTTAAGAGAGGGGTCGTCTGAAAGCCGGTTCTGGCTCAGTTTTGAATCAGAATCAGGAGTTTTTCGTAATCTTGCGCCAACTCGGGATCTTCTTCGCGCAGTTTTGCTACGGCTTTCACGCCGTGCATGACGGTCGTGTGGTCGCGTCCGCCGAACGCGTCGCCTATGGACGGCAGACTGAGGGTGGTCAGCTCTTTGGTCAGGCTCATGGCAACCTGACGCGGACGGGCAATGTTGCGTGTGCGCTTTTTGCCGAGTATATCGCTGATTTTAATACGGTAATATTTGGCAGTCGCGTCGATAATGGTGTCGGCGGTAATGATTTTGTGTTTTTCGGCAATGATGTCCTGCAAAGCCGTACGCGCCAAATCCATGTCGATAACGGGACGATTCATGAAGCGGCTGCTGGCGCTGACGCGGTTGAACGCGCCTTCCAGTTCGCGCACGTTGGAACGAATCAGGTTGGCGACAAACAATGCGGCTTCGTCTTCAATGCTGATGCCTGCTGCTTCTGCCTTTTTCTGCAAAATCGCCACGCGCATTTCCAGCTCGGGCGGCTCGAGCTCCAAAGTCAAACCCCATGAGAAACGCGATTTGAGGCGGTCGTCCATGCCTTCGATTTTCGCAGGCAACACGTCGCAAGTGAGGATGAGCTGTTTTTTCTCGTTATGGAAATGGTTGTACAGATAGAAGAATTCTTCCATCGTGCGGTCTTTGCCTTTGATAAACTGGATGTCGTCGATAATCAGCAGGTCGTATTGTTTGTATTGCTGCTTGAACACATCATAAGTATTGTTGCGCACCGCCTTCATAAAGCTGCGGATATAGTCGTCTGAATGCATATAGCGCACTTTGGCGTCAGGACGGTTTTTCAGCAGTTCGTTGCCGATGGCCTGCACTAAGTGGGTTTTACCCAAACCCGTGCTGCCGTACAGGAAAAACGGGTTGTAGCCCTGCCCCGGGTTTTCGGCAATGGCTTGGGCGGCGGCGGCGGCAAGGCGGTTGCCCTTACCTTCTACCAAGGTATCGAATGTGTAGTCGCGCGACAGATTAGTCTGCTCGTAACGCGCTTCTTCCGCATCACGCTGCGCTTCCGTTTTGGCTTTGGCAACGACTTTGGATTCTGCGGGCGCGGCGGCAGGCTGTTTGCTTTCGTGCGGCAGTTTTTTCATGCGCTGCGCCAAAATGTCCGCCGCTGTTTTCGCAACGGAGGGTTTGTCTGAGTTTTCAGACGACGTCCCGTCCGAAAAAGATTCTTGCGCGTCCGCTTTCGGCATTTCTTCCGTCAACGCGGCTTGTTCAGGCGCAACCGTCCCCGCATTTTCCGCCATTTCATAATGCTGCCCCACGCCCGCCTTAAACGCAAAAGCCGCCTGTTGCGGGGCCAATTCCGCACGCACCACTTCGATTTTGGCGGCAAACTGGCTTTTGAGCATATTGCAGGCAAACTGGTTTTTACCGTAAACCACCCACACGCCGTTTTCCTCGCCCACGGTCAAGGGCGCAATCCATTGCGCGAACTGCCCGGCAGGCAAAATATCGTGAAGTCGGCGGAGGCACTGCGGCCAAAATTCTGCTAGCGTCATGAATAAGCTCGAGTCGTGGAAATCGTTGGAAAGAAACGGAGAGAAACCGTCGGAAATTGCAGCCCTTGAAAATGCGGTTTCAGCCCGACGGGAAAAGTGTCGCAAATACCGCACAAACCCTATCCGTCAAACCGGACGCCGTCTGAAAATACAATTAAATTATTTTCGGAAAATCATCACGATAAATCCATATCAACATTTTCAGACGACCTATAGCCCGACAAAGGGACAGGGATTGCCGATTATACCCACTCCGACCAACTTTATCCACAACCCGCCGGAAATTTTATCCACAAAGCGCCGCAAAAATCCGCAAACCAAATCATCCCGCGCGCCATATCCATTTACTCAATCGAGATTGACAAAAGATGAAAATTAGAGTGTAATTCACGGTTTATTTATCTACCGATTTTTTAGGAAACATCATGAAACGCACTTATCAACCTTCCGTTACCAAACGCAAACGCACCCACGGCTTCCTGGTTCGCTCCAAAACCCGCGGTGGTCGCGCAGTATTGGCAGCCCGTCGCGCCAAAGGCCGCAAACGCTTGGCAGTGTAATTTTGGACTACCGCTTCGGAAAGCAGTACCGCTTATTAAAAACGGATGATTTTTCATCCGTTTTTGCGTTCAAAAACCGGCGCAGCCGCGATTTACTGCAAGTTTCCCAATCTGGCGACAACGGATTGAACCATCCGCGGCTCGGCTTGGTCGTCAGCAAAAAAACAGCGAAACGCGCGCATGAACGCAACTACATGAAGCGCGTCATCCGCGATTGGTTCAGGCTGAACAAAAATAGCCTGCCGCCGCATGATTTCGTCGTACGCGTCCGTCTGGCATTCAACCGGCAAAACGCCGCCGAAGCCCGAAACCAATTGGCGCAACTCATGCGCAAACGCTGATGAATACCCTGTTGTCCAAATTCATCCTCGCGCTGATCCGTTTTTACCAATACGCCATCAGCCCGCTGATACCGCCGCGCTGCCGCTATACCCCGACCTGTTCGCAATATGCGGTCGAGGCAGTCAAAAAATACGGTGCATTCAAAGGCGGCTGGCTCGCCCTCAAACGCATCGCCCGCTGCCACCCTTTCGGCGGACACGGACACGACCCCGTCCCGTAATCCGAATCATTCGGATAACTTGATTTCCTTTAATTTCCCGTCGGTTTCTATATAATGCCGTCTGAAGCAGTTTTCATCTCCATTACATACCCGTCAATTCCAGGAATCTCTTATGGATTTTAAAAGACTTGTGGCATTTTTTGCCATTTCGCTGGCAATCTTTGCCGGCTGGGAACATTTCTTCCCCAGCCCCAAACCCAATCCGGCACAACAAGCCGCGCAGCAACAGCAGCAAACCGCCGCAACCGCTGCTGCCGAAGCCGCACTCGCCCCCGCAACGCCGATTACCGTAACGACCGATACGGTCAAAGCCGTCATCGACGAAAAAAGCGGCGACCTGCGTCAAATGACCCTGCTCAAATACAAAGCAAATGGCGACGAAAACAAACCCTTCACCCTGTTTAACGACAGCAAAGAATACACCTACGTTGCCCAGTCCGAGCTTTTGGATGCACAAGGCAACAACATCCTGAAAGGCATCAACTTTACCGCAGCGCAAAAACAATACAGCCTCAACGGCGACAAAGTCGAAGTCCGCCTGAGCGCGCCGGAAACAAACGGACTGAAAATCGACAAAGTCTATACCTTTACCAAAGACAGCTACCTCGTCAACGTCCGTTTCGACATCACCAACACCAGCGGCAAGCCCGCCAACCTGAGCGCGGACTACCGCATCGTGCGCGACCGCAGCGAACCTGAAGGTCAAGGCTACTTTACCCGCTCTTTCGTCGGCCCGGTGGTTTACACCCCCGAAGGCAAATTCCAAAAAGTCAGCTTCTCCGACTTGGACGACGATGCCAAATCAGGCAAAAACGAAGCCGAATACGCCCGCAAAACCCAAACCGGCTGGCTCGGCATGATTGAACACCACTTCATGTCCACTTGGATTCTCCAACCCAAAGGCGGACAAAGCGTTTGCGCCGCAGGCGACTGCCGTATCGACATCAAACGCCGCAACGACAACCTGTACAGCACCAGCGTCAGCGTTCCCCTTGCCGCCATCCAAAACGGCGCGAAATCCGAAGCCTCCATCAACCTCTATGCCGGCCCGCAGACCACATCCGTCATCGCCAATATCGCCGACAACCTGCAACTGGCAAAAGACTACGGCAAAGTACACTGGTTCGCCTCCCCCCTCTTCTGGCTCCTGAACCAACTGCACAACATTATCGGCAACTGGGGCTGGGCAATCATCGTTTTGACCATTATCGTCAAAGCCGTACTCTACCCGCTGACCAACGCCTCTTACCGCTCGATGGCAAAAATGCGCGCCGCCGCGCCCAAACTGCAAGCCATCAAAGAAAAATACGGCGACGACCGTATGGCGCAACAGCAAGCCATGATGCAGCTTTACAAAGACGAAAAAATCAACCCGCTGGGCGGCTGCCTGCCCATGCTGTTGCAAATCCCCGTCTTCATCGGCTTGTACTGGGCGTTGTTTGCCTCCGTAGAATTGCGTCAGGCACCTTGGCTGGGCTGGATTACCGACCTTAGCCGTTCCGACCCTTACTACATTCTGCCCGTAATTATGGCGGTAACCATGTTTGCCCAAACATTCCTCAACCCGCCGCCGACCGACCCGATGCAGGCAAAAATGATGAAAGTCATGCCGCTGATTTTCTCAGCCATGTTCTTCTTCTTCCCTGCAGGTCTGGTATTGTACTGGGTAGTCAACAACCTCCTGACCATCGCCCAACAATGGCACATCAACCGCAGCATCGACAAACAACGCACCCAAGGCGAAGTTGTTTCCTAACAGCGGTTTGACATACTAAAAAAGGTCGTCTGAAAACTTAATTTCAGACGACCTTTTTGTTTGGGAGCATTATAAAAGATGGCTGATCGGGCATTTAACAACAATCAAACACAAATGCCACACGGCTGAAATCGCGTTTAGCCAAATCTTCGGGCGTAATGAAGAAATTCGCCACACCGGAGTCGCCCCACATCAGTTTTCCAGTATAGCGGTCTTTTTCATTGATATCAGTGTCTAATTGCAACAGCAGGATGTATTTGCGCCAATCAGAACAAGTGATGGTAGCGGGATCGTCAAAATCAGCGTCTTCATCACACTCAAGAAACGGGTCGCCCTGAAGAAAAATCGGAGAACCGCCGATTTTATGCCCTTGAGATTTATTGAAATCTGCATCTTCCTCCTCTTCGCTTGCCGCTTGGAAAATCAGCGGAAACTCCCCAGAAAACGGCAGACATTCTGAATCGGTTGCCTGATAAGCGGAAAAATCGGTTTGCAATTCGCTCTCGGGCAATAATTCGGGATAGTACATAATGCGCCATCCGGCTTGTTCCGACAGATTTTCAAAGTTGTTACCTAAGCCGTAATCCAGCCCATCAACAAAAACTTGCAAGATGCCACGCTCGGGGAAACCGGGCAACGGCGGCACTTCGGAAAAGTTGATTTGTGCCACCAGAGTCAGCGGATGCTTTTTCTCGGCGTGATACGGATATTCGGCATTTTTTGGCAGGTAGGGCGTACCGCCTATTTTGCTTTGATAGGCCGTGGTAGCAGCAGCTTCTCCCAATGTGAAGCAGACGGCAGGACGGTACATGAGGTTCTCCTATCGGATAAAAAGTGTTGAATGGAATAAATTATATCGGATTAAATCAATGTTTACCTGAAATCTCCGAGAGGTCGTCTGAAAGTTTAAACTTACTAAACTAGAGCACACTTTTGAAATACTCCTCCTCCTTCCCGATGAACACAAAAAGGTCGTCTGAAAACTTAATTTCAGACGACCTTTTACATTTCCACCCTATTTCACAAACTTCAACACCTTGCCGGATTTTGCCGGCGCATCGGTTTCTTGTTTGTTTTCAGTTTCCTGTTCCGGTTGTTTTTTATCGGAAGGCTCATAGGGTTCGACTTCAAATCCCATGCCTTCGCCGCTTTCTCGGGCAAACAGGCTGACAACGTGTCCGACCGGAATCCAAATATCGTGCGCTACGCCGCCAAACCGAGCTGAAAAGCTGATCCAATCGTTGTCGATATTCAGATTATGGCTGGCAGTCGGTCCGATATTGAGGACAATCTCGTTTTCGCGAACATACTGCATGGGGACGCGGGTATGTTCGTTTACCCATGCGACAATGTGCGGCGTTTGATTGTTGTCTGTACACCATTCGTACAAAGCGCGAATCAGATAAGGCTTGGTAGATGTCGTCATGATGAATCCTTTCGGCCTTTAACGGCGCATTGCCTTCTCAGCGGGGGTCATGGCTTCGATAAAGGCTTCGCGTTGGAAGATACGTTCGGCGTATTTCAGCAATGGTGCGGCGGATTTGCCGAGTTTGATGTCGTAATGGTCGAGACGCCACAACAACGGAGACAGTGCCACGTCAATCATTGAGAAATCATCGCCGAGAATGTATTTGTTTTTGGTGAACGCAGGCGCGAGCATGGTCAGACCGTTGCCGATGGCTTCGCGCGCTTTCGCCATTTCTTTATTGGTGGAATTCGGGTTTTCCAATACATGCACCAAGCTGAACAGCTCTTTCTCCATGCGGAACAAAACCAATCGTCCGCGGCCGCGCATCACGGGGTCGCCGGGCATCAGTTGCGGATGGGGAAAGCGTTCGTCTATGTATTCATTGATGATATTGGATTCATAGAGAATCAAATCACGTTCAACCAAAACGGGGACTTGGTTATACGGATTCATTACGGCAAGATCTTCGGGCTTATTGAAAATATCAACGTCTTTGATTTCAAAATCCATGCCTTTTTCGTACAGGACGAAGCGACAGCGTTGGCTGAACGGGCATGTAATGCCTGAATATAATATCATCATGGTATTGGGCTCCTATAAGCATCCCAGACAATCTACTGCCTGAAATTGCAGAATAAAACAATCGCAAAATTATACGCGATTGCATCCAACAATTCCACAAAAAGCACATATCCTTTTGTTTATCAAGCTATTTTCAATAAAATTCGAATTTCTAAAAAACGATATTCAAACTCAAATTCTTTGCTTTTCCGAGGCGTTTCGATTTTTACAGCAAATTTAAACCGCGGCGGGACATTACCGACGTCTTTACTGCACACCGGCTTGTTTCCGACAAGCCGTCAAAAGGTCGTCTGAAGACCGTTTTTTCAGTTTTCAGACGACCTCTCGAGCCAAACGCCCTACTTCGGCGTATAACGTCCCGCCATCGCTTTATACACCATGTTTTCGTATTTCAGCGTTTCGTACCGCTGGTTCAGCACGGTTTGGGCGGAGCCGTATTCCGTGTTCAGCGCTTCGAGCCAGTCTTTCAGCTCGTTTTTACCGTGTTGGTAGCGCACTTGGTAGTAGCGGCTGTTTTTCTTGTCCAAGGCGTAACGCTGTTCTTGGTTGTTAAGCGCGGCTTGGGCGTTTTGGTAGGCGAGGTAGTTGGTGTTGACTTCGTTCAGCGCGGTGGTCAGGGCTTTTTCAAAGTCGAGTTTGGCGCTGTCGAAATTGGCTTGGGCGGTTTTGTCTTTCCACTTCATGGTCTGCCAGTTGAGGAACGGCAGGTTGATGGTGGCGGAGCCGCCCAGTAGTGGGATATTGAACGCGCTTTTGGCTTTTTCAGACGACGTGCTCAAGCTCGCGCCCAATGTAATCGAGGGATACCAACTGCGTTTTTGCGCTTTGACGGACTGGAGCGAGGATTGCAGGCGGTATTCGGCGGCGCGTAGGTCGGGGCGGTTCGCCAACACGGTAATCGGTACGTCGAGGTTCACGCCTTTGACGGGCAGCAGACGGTATTGTGCGGGGTCGGCGGCGATGGCTTCGTTCGGCTTGAGGTTGAGCAGGTTGCGTAAAACCTGTTTTTGCGTGTCGAGGCTGTTTTTCAGGGAAATCAGGCTGTTTTGCGCGCTCAACAGTGATTGTTTCGCCTGCGTCGGCTGGCTGGAATCGGCTCTGCCGTAGCGGAACTTGGCATCGGCAATGCGGTTGATTTCCTGATATTGCTTGAGGGATTTTTGCGCCAATTCAATGGCTTCGTTGAGATAGGCGATGTTGAAATAGGCATCGGCGACATTGTTGATCAAAGTCAGGCGCGTGTTCGCCATATCCTGCCGCGTGGCTTGGTATTCCCAGACTTGCGCGTCGGCGGTGGCACTGAGTTTGCGCCACAAATCCAATTCGTAGCTCAAGCCGAGCTGGCTGCTGAAGGTGTTGCCGTGGCTGCCGGTTTTCAGGTTTTTGGATGTGGACGCACTCAACGAGCCGCTGAACGACGGCACCAAATCCGCCCCCAAAATATTCGCCTGATACAGGGCTTTATTGACGCTGATGGCCGCCTGTTTCAAATCGATATTGTTTTCCAAAGCCTGTGCCATCAGGGCGTTGAGCTGCCGGCTTTGGTAGATTTCCCACCAATTGCCGTTCACGTCGTAGCGTTCGGCGGTTTCCGCCGCGCTCATGACCTGCCCCGTCGATTCGAGCGTGAGGTTTTTGTCGGTGCTGTGGACGGCGCACGCGCTTAAGGCAAGGGCGAGCGACAGGGATAAGGCCGTCTGAAAAAAAGGTTTTGTCTGCATGTTGTGTCTTTCGGTTTAAGGTTTCAGACGACCTGAAAAGTTTGGAGGTCGTCTGAACAATCTCATCAGCTGCGTTTATTTATCGGCTAAAACCGCTTTTCGCTGTTCCGTAAAATGCCACCACGGCTTCGGTTCGTTCCCCTGCATAAAATCAACCAGCGACAGGAAAATATCAATCATGCAGGGATCGTGTCGGGTTGCGGTCAGGCTGCACAGGCGGACGTACATTTCATAAGCGTCCTGCCTCTCCAAATCCTGCGGCTGCGTGATGCCGAGCAAAGCCAAATCCTCCGCCACGGCTTTGCCGACATTGGGCAGGTCGGTCAGCGTGTTCAGCTTGCTTCGTTGTACTTTGTCGGGGTTCATGTTTTACCCTTTGGTTTGGAGGTCGTCTGAAAATCTGTAATCGGATGGAGCAACTTGTTTTCGCGGACGAAGCCCACGCTACTTTCGCCGCCATCATTCCCGCCTGCGTAGAATTTATGTCGGATACAAGTATCCGACCTACTTTTTTCAGACTTTTTCTAAGTTCTTCAAACAATTTTTCAGAAGACGTTTTAACTGTTTGGCAGTTTGCGGATGCATCGGCTCTTGCAGTTTACGCTCCAACCGATCGGCTTCGTGTTCGAGTTCATGCTTATATCTGACTCTGGAGCGTTGCTGTCTCTCCAATATTTGCAACTGTTGCCGCCACAAATCCTGCTGCAATTTCTGCCATTCTTTGGTTTTATGCTTCGACGGAAGCGGAATTCTATCCGACAGCTCCACACATGGTTTGGAACACTGCGAACAACGGGGCGAACTGCTGTCTTGGGTGCGGAAATAGCGTTTCGGACGGCGCACGGCGGTGCGGCAGGAAAAACAAACGTAATTCGTATTACTCATTTCAATAAAATTCAATTAAATCAATTATTCATGTACCTTTCGCCGTTGAATCCGTTTTTCAGACGACCTCTTCCCATTCAAAAAGGTCGTCTGAAATCATGAAATCCTGACCACGACGCCGCAATGCTGTTCGGCGGCGGTTTGGTAGAACGCGGCGAGTTCTTTAAACCGCTGCGCCAATTCCGCGCGGGTTTCGGCAAAGGCTTTTTCGTCGCCCCAAATATCGGGGTAGATTTGGTTGTTTTGAAAATCTGCTGCGGTTTTGCCGTCGAGCAGCGCGGCGAAATCGGTTTGGTTCAGGGCTTTAGCCACTTCGGCAATTTCAGTATCGTCGATCCAGCCGGTGTGTTCGCCCGCTTCTTCATCCTGCCGCAGGATGTTGCCGATAATGGCTTTGCTCAACGGGTTTGCCGCGTCGGCATCGTCCGAGCCTTTGCCGGTCAGGACGAAATGCAGCGCGTCCCATAGTTTGCCTGCGCTGCATTCGGATACGGCGGCAGGCGTGCCGGAGGAGGCTTTGATTTGTTCAATGCCGCTTTGCGGATAGGCTGTGTATGTTGCGTAAACGTCCATAGGTTTCCTTGTATTGAAGGCTTGAGATGCCTGTTTCTGGAGGGGTCGTCTGAAATATAGTGGATTAACTTTAAACCAGGACGGCGTTACCTCGCCTAACTTTAAACCAGTACGGCGTTGCCTCGCCTTGTCCTGATTTAGTTAATCTACTATATGTTGCGGATTCGGACGACGCTCGGGCTGTTTTCGCAATGTATTGTGTGAATCGTGTGTTCGGTGTTGCGTCGGGTTCTGACCCGACTTTTGCTTTTTCAGACGACCTTATTTATCCAAACGCAGCAGCGGGCCGCCTGCTTTCTGTACCGCCGTTTGATAGGCGGGGTCGTTTTCGATGCGCTGCAAATAGGAGCGGATGTTGGGATAGTCCGCCAATCCGAAGCGGTCGGCGGCGGCTTGCAGCGGGTAACTCATCATGATGTCGGCGCCGCTGAGCCGGTTGTTGACCAGCCAGTCTTTGCCGTTTAATTCGTTTTCGACATAGGCAAGATGCAGGGAGGTTTGCGGTTCGATAAAGCCGTTTTTGACGTTGCCGCTGATTTTGCGTGCAACGGGTTTGACGAAAAACGGCATGGGGGCGTTTTCTATTTTGCGGAACACCAGCCCGAGCAAAAGCAAGGGCATCAGCGAACCTTCGGCATAGTGCAGCCAGCGTTGATAATGCCAGTAATCTTGGCTGCCGCGTTCGGGCATGAAGCGTCCGCCGCCGTAGGTTTGAATCAGGTAGTCGGTAATCGCGCCGCTTTCGTTGAGCACGAATCCGTCGTCGTCGATAACGGGGGATTTGCCCAGCGGGTGTACGGCTTTGAGTTCGTCGGGTGCCAGCAGGGTTTCGGGATGGCGCGCGTAGGTTTTGATTTGATACGGTGCGCCGATGAGTTCGAGCAGCCAGACGATGCGCAGAGCGCGGGATTGTGCCAATACATGCAGGGTAATCATTCGGTTTTCCTCGGTGTGTGTATGTTCATTGTGATAACAATAGCCAAACGGGGTTTTCAGACGACCTTTGGGGTTTGGAGGTCGTCTGAAAACTTAATCCTTAGACAAGGCATCAATCGGGTTGAGCTTGGAGGCTTTGTTGGCGGGCATAAAACCGAACGCTACGCCGATGGCGGTGGAACAAACGACCGCGCCGATGACGGAGCCGATGGAAATTTCCATCGGAAATTCGGTGACGAATTGGTTGAACACGAGGCTGATGGCTGTGGACAGCCCTACTCCGACCAAGCCGCCAATAATACAGATTAAGACCGCTTCAATCAGGAATTGTTGCAGGATGTTGTTTCGCCGCGCGCCAATCGCCATGCGCACGCCGATTTCTTTGGTGCGCTCGGTTACGGACACCAGCATGATGTTCATCACGCCGATACCGCCGACCACCAATGAAATCAAGGCGATAGAGGAAATCAGCAGCTTCATCGTGCCGGTGGTGCTTTCAACCATCTGCTTGATGCTGTCGCTGTTGTTCATGAAAAAATCTTCCGTACCATGCCGCGTTTTGAGCAGCTCGGTCAGCCCTTTTTCGGCGACTTGGGTGTTGGCGTCGTCTTTGATTTTGACGGTAATCGAGTTGGTGTGGCTCTCGCCGGTAATTTGGTGCATCACGGTCGTATAGGGCGACCAGAGCATCAATACGTCGGCGTTGCCGAAGGAGTTTTCTTCTTTTTGCATCACGCCGATGACGGTCAGCGGGCGTTTGTTGAAGAGAACGGTTTTACCCAGTGGATTGACGTCTGTGCCAAAGAGTTTTTCTTTGGTGTTTTGGTCGATCACGACAACTTGCGCGTCTTCTTTTACATCGCCCTCGTCAAACAGGCGGCCTGATTCCAGCTTCAGCCCGCGTACGTCGAAATATTGTTCGCCCACGCCGTAAAGCGAGGCGGACAAATCGGTGTTGCGGTAAGTCAGCGTGCCGCCGGAGGTGGTTTGCGGCGTGGCGGAAGCGACGTAGCTTTGTTTGGCGATGACTTTGGCGTCGTCAATGGTCAGGGTTTTAATCCTGCCGCTGCGCCTGTCGCCGAAACCGCGTCCGGGGAAAATACTGATGGTGTTCGTCCCCATCGCGCTGATGTCTGCGAGGATTTTTTTCTCGGAGCCGTTGCCCAAAGCGACGACGGACACGACCGAGGCAATGCCGATGATGATGCCGAGCATGGTGAGGAGCGAACGCATTTTGTGCGCCATAATCGCCTGCACCGACATTTTGAAGGCTTCGACGAATTGGTCGTAATAAAACAGCCACGAAGATTTTTCTTTGATGCGTTCTATTTTGCTTTCGGGGATTTCGGGATTTTTTGAACTGTCGGAGATGATTTCGCCGTCGCGGATTTCGATGATGCGGTTGGCGATGGCGGCGATACCGGGGTCGTGCGTCACCATAATCACGGTATGCCCTTCCTTATGCAGCTTTTGGATGATTTCAATCACGTTTTTGCCGCTGGCGGTATCGAGCGCGCCGGTCGGTTCGTCGGCGAAGATGATTTCGCCGCCGTTCATCAGGGCGCGGGCGATGGAGACGCGCTGTTGCTGACCGCCGGAAAGTTCGCTGGGTTTGTTGCCTTCCTTGCCTTCCAAACCCAAGTCCTGCAACAGTTTTTCCGCACGATTAGAACGCTCTTTGCCGCCCATGCCCATATACACGGCAGGCAGGGCGACGTTGTCCCGCGCCGTCAGCGAACCCAAAAGGTTGTAGCGTTGGAAAATAAAGCCGAAACGTTCGCGCCGCAATGCTGCCAGTTCGTCCGGCTCCATTTTGGCGGTTTCGATGCCGTCGATTTGATACGAACCCGAAGTCGCGCTATCCAAACAGCCGAGGATGTTCATCAGCGTGGATTTGCCCGAACCGGACTGCCCGATGATGGCGACGAAATCGCCCTTCTCTATCGACAGGCTGACATCTTTCAAAACATGAACGCGGTTCGCGCCGCTGCCGAAGTAGCGGTTGATGTTTTTACATTCGATTAAGCTCATAAGTGTTTCCGACCGATAATGATGTATGGAGTGGAAAGGTCGTCTGAAAGGGGATTCTGCTCAGAAACAAAACTTTCAGACGACCTGTTGCCTATTTATCTCGGCGGACCCTGCATGGCGCGTTGCGCCGCTTCAGCCTGCTCCGCCGCGCTCATTTCCGACATCACCACCTTGTCGCCTTCTTTCAAACCGCTTTTCACTTCGGTATTCATACTGTCTTTCAGACCGACCGTAATCTCGCGTTCCGAAGCTTTACCGTCCGCGCCCAAAACGCTGACAAACGATTTGCCGTCGTGTTTTTTAATTGTCAGCGTCGGCACGAGCAAAACGTTTTTCACGCCGTTGATTTCAATCGTATTCTGCGTCGTCATCCCGATAGAAAGTTTGCCGTCGGGATTAGGCACCAAAGCGCGGGCGTAGTAATAAATCGCATTGGAAGTCGTGTCCGTGCTGGTGGTGTAGCTGCCCAGCGACATCGTGGTCAAGCCCGGATCGACGCTGTCGAGCTTCGCCTTAATCGGCGTATCCGGTTCGGACAGAATCGTAAACGAAATGTCCTGTCCCGCTTTGACCTTGGTAATATCGCCTTCGGCAATCTGCATTTTGTTCAACATCGTATCCAGATTCGCCAACTGGATAATCGTCGGCGTGGACTGCACCGCGTTCACGGTCTGCCCTTCTTCCACCGGAATCGCCACCACCGTACCGTCCATCGTCGCGGTAATGCGGGTATAGCCCAATTCCGACTCGGCAGTATTGATGGAAATTTTGGTTTGCCTGATGGAAGCCTTCAGCTCGGCAACATTCGCCTTAGCCGCTGCCAACGCGTCCTGCGCACTTTCCAAATCCTCTTTGGAAGTCGCGTTTTCCTTCCATAAAGCCGCTTCGCGCTTGTATTTCTTCTCTGCGCTGTTCAGCGCGATTTCGGCAGAAACCAATTTCGCCTGATATGTTTCCAGCTTGGATTTTTCCGTATTGAGCGTGTTCACCTGAGTGGTCGAATTGATTTCCGCAATCAAATCGCCCTTTTTAACCTGCTGCCCGAGCTTGACGTACAGCTTCTTAATCTGCCCGGAAGCCTGCGCGCCCACCGACACCAAGTTCGACGGCGAAATCTCGCCCGTAGCGGATACCGTCTGGCTGATGTCGCCGCGTTTGACCGTTTCCGTGATGTAAGAAGTTTGAGGTTCGGGCTGGAAATAAGACCACGCAGCAAACCCAAGCACCGCAGCAACCGTTATTCCGACCGTCCATTTATTAATAATTTTTGCCATAACTGACTTTCTGATTCATCCATTTCATCTGTTCAATCCGGCACCCGATTCATGTCGCATAATCCCAACACTTATCCGCCGAAAACGCTGAAAACGGACAAATTTTACTGTAAACATCCACCCCAGCCAAGACAATAACCAACCAAACTAAAATCCAACTTATTGTTTTAAATAAAAATAATCAAAACCCTTTTCCAGAATATTTCAACGTATTTACATATTTTCCCAATCTCAATATTTATCCAAACATTCAAAACAAGAGAAAAGAACTATAATTCAACATCTATCGAATACCACAACAGCCTCTCCCCTGAACCTTTCAGACGACCCGGCATGATAAATATAACAACACAATGACACTTACTATGAAAAACAAATCACAAGGTTTTACTCTCCCCGAGCTACTCGTTGTCGTCCTAATCATCGCGATTTTAGCGACGATCGGCTATCCCTCTTACCAACGCTACGTCCGCAAAACACGCTTGGAAAGCGTCCGCTCCGAGCTGCTGATCAACGCCCAAAACCTCGAGCGTTACTATGCCCAGCATGTGACCGTAAAAGCCGAAGCAGGCAATCCCTCGTTGCCTCCTTTGGTTCAAAACCAATATTTCAATATCTCCATCTTCAACTTCGAAGGCCCGGACGACAACGATAAAAAAATCGTAAACTCCGCCTCCTCAAGATACATCCTCGAAGCCAAACCCACAGACGAATACAAGTCCACCGAGACCTGCTCCGTTTACCTCAACAGCGACGGCATCTTCTGGGCAAGCAATTCCAAAAATAATGAAGACTGCCCGGGCTTCGAACCCATCAGCCAAGAATAATTTGAACCTGTCGCCGCGATTCATCATAAAGGTCGTCTGAAAATTTTCAGACGACCTTTATTTATCCCTTTATCTATACAAAACCAACCCACGTCGTTCAATGCCATTATGAACTGATACCAACTGCACCACTCTTATCAATATCCCCATCTTTACCCACAACGGTCAATATCATGCTGACTTACACCCGCAGCGTCTGGCTGGATGCGCCGCTCGAACCGATATTCCGCTACTGCACTTCCCGACATGGATTTGCCCGTCAGTTTCCGTTTGACGTGCAATGGCTGTCTGAAAAGGAATACTGGGCGCGGGGAGATATTTTGGATTTCAGATACAGAGTTTGCGGGATTTGGTTGCGGCATCGTGCCGAAGTCATTTCGCTTGAACCGAACCAATCGTTTACTGACTTAATGTTAAAAGGGATTTACCGCGCCTTCCGCCATACGCATGAATTCAAATCTTCCGGTGGGCGTACTTGTGTAACGGATACGGTGGAATTTACTTTCGGGCTGGGAAAAACGGTTGACTGGCTAATCGGATTACCAACTTTGCGTCGGACATTTGAAAAACGCCACCGTTTATTGAAAGAGTGGGCTGACCAATGGAATGGTCATGTTGAAGGAAATGTTGCAAATTGAAGGTGTAACGGCTTTCAGACGACCTTTCACACGGATTGAAAAGTCGTTTATACTGCCAAACTCTTTATCCGCAACTAAGGGAATAAACAATGACCGTAAACAATTATTGGCATATGCAGATGCATCCAACAGACGAATTGGAAAAATTCAGCGGCTATATCGACTGGATTTTGGAACACCGAGGCTTTATCGGTATGGGAGAGTGGGAAGGTGGTCGTGAGACGATTAGTACATTTATCAACGAAATGACGGTAAACGACATCGTCGCCATCAAACGCGGCAGTAAATTGGTTGCATTGGTTCAAATCATCGGCGGCGCATATTTCGTACCACGCGAAAGCGATGAAGATGAGCGTACCAAATGGATAGAAAACCGCCGTCCCGTCCGTATATTGGATTGGGCAATCAATGGCGAAACCCTGCCTCAACCGATGGGTACATTAAACCGCTGCGCCAACGATGAGGTAAAAACCACACAGATTATCAAAGACTGGCATGAGCGTGTAAAAGCATCCTTTAAAAAGCGCGGCATCCATACCGAAGTCTGATTAATTCTGAAAAAATGTGTTCAATATTTCAGACGACCCTTGTCTAGTGAAAAAAACAGGTCGTCTGAATGTTCAGACGACCTTCTTCATTCCTACTACATTACAAAACGGCTGCCGGATAGGAACCGATGACTTTGACAAACGATGCGCGTTCGCTCAAAAGCCGCAGTGCGTTTTGGACTTTTTCGTCGTTTTGATGTCCTTCGATGTCGATGAAGAACAGGTATTCCCACAGCGCGGATTTGCTCGGGCGGCTTTCGAACTTGGTCATTGAAATGCCCGATTCGGTAAACGGCTGCAACAGCGCGGCGACGGCGCCGGCGCGGTTGGGCGCGGAGACTGCCAGCGAGGTTTTGTCGTTGCCGCTGCTGCCGGTATCTTGATGCCCCATAACCAAGAAACGCGTGGTGTTGTTCGGTTCGTCTTCGATACATTCGGCGACATAGTTCAAATGATAAATATCCGCTGCGGTACGCCCCGCGATGGCGGCGATAGTGGAGTCGTCTGATTCTGCCACCAGTCTTGCCGCCTCTCCGTTGCTGGAAACGGCGATGCGTTCGGCATTGGGCAGGTTGCGTCCGAGCCAGTCGTTGCATTGCGCAAGCGCTTGGGCGTGGGCGAAGACTTTTGTGATGCCGCCCAATTCATGCGTACCTTTACGCAAGAGGTTGTGATGGATGCGGACAATGACTTCGCCGCAGGCTTTCAATGCAGTTACCGCCAGCAAATCCAAAGTGCGTCCGACCGAACCTTCGGTCGAGTTTTCAACCGGCGCGACCAAATAATCCGCCTGCCGCGTTTCGACTTGGCGAAAACATTGGTCTATGGTCTGAAATGCGGCGGTATGGGCGGCATGGCCGAAATGTTTGATGGCTGCCTGTTGGGTAAACGTTCCCTGCGGACCGAGGTAGGCAATCGTCAGCGGACGCTCCAACGCCAAGCATTCGCTCATCACTTCGCGAAACAATCTTGCGATGGACTCGTCAGGCAGCGGGCCTTCGTTCAAACTCTGAATCCGCCTCAATACCGCTACTTCGCGCTCGGGACGGTACACCGCGCCCGTTCCTTTCAATTCGCCGATGGCGTGCGCATGGCCTGCGCGCTCGTTCAACAGGCGCAAAATCTCGGCATCGATTTCATCGATGGCATTGCGGTGCGGCAAAAGCTGTTCGTCAATGGATAAGGACATATCGATAAGCCCCTTGGTGATTCATTCATAGATATAAGCAATCATTCTAACATCAAACAGGTCGTCTGAAAGCCTGAATACGTTTTCAGACGACCTGTTTTATAGTGGATTAACTTTAAATCAGGACAA
>NZ_KV821518.1:20373-33763 GCF_001815675.1 Neisseria sp. HMSC065D04 | reverse complement strand
GCCGTACTGGTTTAAAGTTAATCCACTATAGAATCCCCCGTTCTTTCTCGAACACAGCCTTTAGCGGCATTATTTTGCCGTCCGTTTGGCGCGTATCCGGCGTATATTTTGGGGATTTGGTACAGGGGTCGTCTGAAAATGTAAAGACAGCGTCCCTGCAATGCAAAAAAGCGCAAAAGCATAGGAAAACAAGCTATCAAAAAACTCAAAATGCGTGTTAAGATTAGCCATCACTATCCGCCGCACCCGTTTATTTCGGGTTTGCGCAGCGCATACAATCACGAAAAGGAAATCCCATGAGTCGCGTATTACTCGTAGATGACGACGCTTTGCTGACCGAATTGCTCACCGAATACCTCACCGCCGAAGGATTGAACGTCCACAGCGTTCCGGACGGCGAAGCCGGTGTACACGAAATCCTGACCGGCCAGTACGATGTTGCCGTATTAGACTCCATGATGCCGAAAATGAACGGCTTGGACGTATTGAAAAACGTCCGCTCCCAAAGCACCGTTCCCATCATCATGCTGACCGCCAAAGGCGACGATATCGACCGCATCATCGGATTGGAAATGGGTGCGGACGACTATGTTCCAAAACCTTGCACCCCGCGCGAACTGTTGGCACGCATCAACGCCATCCTGCGCCGTGCTCAACAAAGCGGCGAGCCGAACAACGCGCCAAACAGTATTTCCGTGAGCGATGTCGTACTCTACCCTGCCAAACGTCAGGCAACCATCAAAGACACTCCGCTTGAGCTGACCAGCACTGAGTTCAACCTGCTCGAAGTCCTGATGCGCCATGCCGGACAAGTCGTCAGCAAAGAAACTTTGTCCATCGAAGCACTCGACCGCAAACTGGCAAAATTCGACCGCAGCATCGACGTCCATATCTCCAGCATCCGCCACAAATTGGGCGATGCCTCGCTGATTCAGACCGTACGGGGCTTGGGCTACCTGTTTGTTAAAAACTAAAGATAAAACAGATCAATGAAACTGTTTCAACGCATCTTCGCCACATTTTGCGCAGTCATCGTCTGCGCAATCTTTGTGGCGAGTTTTTCTTTTTGGCTGGTGCAAAATACCCTTGCCGAAAACCAATTCAACCAACGCCGCACCATCGAAACCACTTTGATGAACAGCATCCTCTCCGCCTTTAGGGCGCGCGGGGACAGCGGTGCGCGCGAAATTTTGGCGGAATGGGAAGACAGCCCCGTCTCCAATTCCGTTTACGTCATTTTGGGCGACGAGAAAAAAGACATCCTCGACCGCAATATCGACGGACACACCATCGAACGCGCCCGCGTGTTTGCCATCAATAATCCCAATTCCGATTTGGCGCACATCGAATACGACCGTTTCGGCGAAGAATACCTCTTCTTTATCAAAGGTTGGGACAGCCATCAGGCGCAACGCCTACCCAGCCCGCTCTTCATCCCGGGTCTGCCGCTCGCCCCGATTTGGCACGAATTTATCATCCTATCCTTCATCATCGTCGTCGGTCTGTTGATGGCGTACATCCTCGCTAGCAACATTACCAAGCCCATCAAAATCTTGGGCAGCGGTATGGACAGGGTGGCAAACGGCGAACTTGAAACACGTATTTCCCAGCAAGTGGACGACCGCGACGACGAATTGTCCCACCTTGCCATCCAGTTCGACAAAATGGCGGAAAAACTGGAAAAACTCGTTGCCAAAGAACGCCACCTGCTGCACCACGTCTCCCACGAAATGCGCTCACCCTTGGCGCGTATGCAGGCGATTGTCGGACTGATTCAGGCGCAGCCGCAAAAGCAGGAGCAATACCTGAAAAGGCTGGAAGGCGAATTGACCCGCATGGATACCTTGGTTGGTGAGTTGCTGACACTCTCCCGTTTGGAAACGTCCAACATCCCGCTGGAAAAAGAAAGCCTGAAGCTTGTCCCCTTCCTGAAAAACATCGTGGAAGACAACCAAAGCATCGCCCAGCAGAACAAACAAACCGTTACCCTTTCGGTCGAACCCAGAATCCCCGAAAATGCCACGGTCTGCGCCAACGAAGGCTATTTGTACCGCGCGTTTGACAACGTTATCCGCAACGCCATCAATTACAGCCCCGAAGGCAGCACCATCCGCGTCAATATCGGACAAGACAGCAAGCATTGGATTGTCGACGTTACCGACAACGGTCCCGGCGTGGACGAAATGCAACTGCCGCATATTTTCACCGCCTTTTACCGTGCCGACTCCAGCGCCAGCAAACCCGGTACTGGCTTAGGCCTTGCCCTGACCCAACACATCATGGAGCAGCACAACGGCAAAATCATGGCTGAAAACATCAAGCCGAATGGTTTGAAAATGCACTTTATCCTGCCCAAAAAGAAAGTGAACGGCAAAACGGAAAAACCGCATCCTAAAAACTCTTGACCATGAATGTTGCCCATCGGGGTTTATATAGTGGATTAACTCTAAATCAGGACAAGGCGACGAAGCCGCAGACAGTACAGATAGTACGTTCAGCACCTTAGAGAATCGTTCTCTTTGAGCTAAGGCGAGGCAACACGCCGTACTGGTTTAAAGTTAATCCACTATAAACAAATTGCCACACCCCAAGCCTACAAAAGGTCGTCTGAAAAGAACAAACCCTTACGTTCCCGCCTTTCAGACGACCTTTTATGCCATTTGTCATATATAATGCAAGTGAATAATTAAATCATTTAAAGTCCGCATATTCCGCCATAAAGAGCAGCGAAACAGACTATCCATTGATAACAAAACCAACAACGAACGCCCAATCCCGTTCACTCATCACACACCCCTTCCAACCCAAACCGCCCGAAAGGTCGTCTGAAACGCAGCGTCCACACACCGAAAAGGAGGCACCATGTCCGCCCAATCCATGTCCGGCTACTTCTTCATGCCCAACCACATCATCCTCGTGGGCGCGAGCGAACGCCCATACAGCTTGGGCGAACGCATCCTGAGCAACCTCCTGAGCGCACCGTTTCAAGGTCAAATCACACCCGTCAACCTCCGCCACCGCACGGTTGCGGGACTCACCTCCTACACCAACCTCAACAAAATCCCCGGCAGCGCCGACCTCGTCATCGCCGTAACGCCGCCCGACAGCTACGACGCCCTATTCAAATCCTGCCGCAAAAAACAGTTCGGCCACATCATCCTCATCCAAGACTGGGAAAGCCTGTCCGACGACGAATGGCACACTGCCGAAGCCGCCATCAAAAAACACCACGGCAACGAACTCAACATCAGCGTGTGCAGCCCCGCCGGCGTGCAGCTTCCATCGCAAAGCCTCAACATCAGTTCCCAACCCGACCATCCGGCAGGCTACACTGCCCTTCTGACCGGACACGCCTCCGTCAGCAGCGAAATCAACCTCATGCTGCAAAAAATGGGACAGGGCATTTCACGCCACATCAGCCTCAACTATCCGCTCAGCCCCACCACTTCTGCCGACTGGCTCAACCGTTTCGGTCACAACCGCCACACCAAAGTTGCCGTTATCGAGCATAACCCAGCCGAAAACCAGCGCAACCTGTTCAGCGCCATCCGCCATTTCACCCGCCACACTCCGCTCATCCTCCACGTTACCCACCGTTCGGACGATACCGAAAAAGCCGTGTTACGCTGCCTTGCGCGTCATTGCAACTTCCTCGCCACATTCAGCAGCAGCGAACTCGAAGCCGCCCTGCACGCGCGTTTGTCCGACCTTCCCCCTCTGAACAGCATCGACATCCTGTCCGACACCCCTGCCGAGTGGCTGGAAACCTGTGCGCCCCAAAACCTAAAACTCCAATTTCCCACCAAGCAGCCGCACATCCGACAAGGCTACATCGGCAGCACACCCACGCCCGCCCATTACCACAGCATCGCCAGCCAACACCTTCAAAATACCCATACCGAAGCCCTGCTCGCCATCGTTGCCCCGGCCGACAGTCCTGACGAAAAAAATCTAACCCGCACCCTGAGCATGCTGGCGAAACACACTGCCAAACCCCTGCTTGTCAGCAGCCGCTTTTCAGACGACCTCCTGCATTTCGACCGTCCCGAACAAGCCCTGCAAGCCGTATCGTTCCGCAACATTGCCGACCAACTGCAAAAAGAACAGCTACGCATCGCCACACCCAAAAAAGGTCGTCTGAAAACCCCGCAAGCAAGAAACATTACCAAAGCCCTCGCCTCAAAAGACCTGCCCCTGCTTGCCGAAGCCCTGTGTCTGCCTGCTTATCAGCACACCGTGCATAACGCCGTGCAATTCCGTTTCCAACGCCATACCGCCTATGGCGACATCCTGACCGTATGCCATCAAGGCAGAACCACCGCCGCGCTCCCGCCGTTCTCTACGCTGGACAGCGAACACATCGCCCGTTTCGCCCAACTCGACAATACACACACCCTCAACCAGCTCCTACACACCCTAAACACACTCAGCCAACGGCAGCAATACATCGGCGAAATCCTGCTCAACCTCAACGGCGACCAATACAGCAGCGACTTTGTCTTACATGCTGACGAACGTCCTTCCCCCAAAAATAAACCAACCAATATAGCCACCCTCAAGCTCGAACAAGCCGCCGCCAAAGTACAGACCGCAGCGGAATACCTGCGCAGCAAAAATCCGACTGCCGCCGAGTTCCTCCGCAATACCGGCGAAGCCGCCGCCGAACTTTTGGGCGCAAAAACCGAAAGCGAAGCCCCCATCCAAAACGTGCTCGCCCCCTACCCGACCGAGCATCCTGCCACGTTTACCCTCAAAAACGGCGAAACCATAACCATCCGACCCTTCACTCCCGAAGACGCGGAAGCCAAACAGCAATTCGTCCGCAGCCTGTCTCCGCAAGCGCGCTACACCCGCTTTATGACCCATACCAACGAATTGCCTATCCCCACCCTCGCACGCTTCAGCAAACTCGACTACCACAGCGAAGCCGCATGGACGGCGCGCAATTCAGACGACCTCATCGTCGCCGTCAGCCGCTTCAGCCGTATCAACCGCAACGAATGCGAATTCGGCATCACACTTGCCGAAAACGTGCGCGGCAAAGGGTTGGCAGCGGAAATGATGAAGCTGATTATCCAATCGGCAACACAACAAGGCTACCGCGTCATGAGTGCCCAAATACTCAAATCCAACACCCCTATGCTTAAACTTGCTGAAAAATCAGGCTTTACCATCACCCCTTCAGAAGAAGACAACACTTTGTGCCAAGCACGCCTCAACCTGACCACTCCGCAAAACAGCAACAAAAACAAATAAAAACTTGCATGAACAACGCAAAATATCCTAAAATTAGCAGTTTCTTATCTATCCGATTTTCTCAAAAGGACTCAAAATGGTAGTTATCCGTTTGGCTCGCGGTGGTTCTAAACACCGTCCCTTCTTCCACGTAGTCGTTGCCGACTCCCACAACCGCCGCGACGGCCGCTTCATTGAGCGCGTTGGCTTCTACAACCCTGTCGCCAATGAAAAACAAGAGCGCGTACGCCTCCAAGCCGACCGCTTGAACCACTGGATCGCCCAAGGCGCACAAGTCAGCGACGCAGTTGCAAAACTGATCAAAGAACAAAAAGCTGCTGCTTAATCACCGGCTAATCTTGCTATGACCGACACTCGACAACGGGTAGCCATGGGCTACATCAAAGGCGTATTCGGCATCAAAGGCTGGCTCAAAATAGCCGCCAATACAGAATACGCCGACAGCCTCCTGGACTACCCCGAGTGGCAGTTAAGCAAAGACGGTAAAACCCTGAACGTAATACTCGAAGCCGGCAAAATCGTCAGCGGAGAGCTTCAGGTCAAATTCGAAGGCATAGACGATCGCGATCAAGCTTTTGCCCTGCGCGGCTATACCATCGAAATTCCCCGAGAAGAATTCGCCCCTACCGAGGAAGACGAATATTATTGGGCAGATTTAGTCGGCATGACCGTTATCAATAAAGACAATATCGTGCTCGGCAAAGTCACAAACCTGATGGAAACCGGTGCCAACGATGTTTTGATGATTAATGGTGAACATGGTCAAATCCTGATCCCGTTCGTATCCAACTACATCGAAACCGTCGATACCGAAGGCAAAACCATTACCGCCGACTGGGGCTTAGACTACTGATGTTGATACAAGCCATCACCATCTTCCCCGAAATGTTCGACAGCATTACCGAATACGGCGTAACCGGTCGCGCAAAAAAACAAAACCTTTGGCAATTCCAAGCCATCAATCCCCGCAAATTCGCCGACAACAAACTCGGTTATATTGATGACCGCCCCTTTGGCGGAGGTCCCGGAATGATTATGATGGCGCCGCCGCTGCAAGCAGCGATAGAAGAAGCCAAACAAACATCTTCAGCGCCTGCAAAAGTCATCTACCTTAGTCCGCAAGGTCAACCGCTGACCCACAAAAAAGCCGTAGAGCTTGCAAAATCCCCGCATCTCATACTGCTTTGCGGACGATACGAAGGAATTGACGAACGCCTGCTGCAAAGCAGCGTAGATGAAGAAATCAGCATAGGCGACTTTGTCGTTTCCGGCGGAGAGCTACCCGCCATGATGCTGATGGATGCCGTACTCAGACTGATACCCGGCGTATTGGGCGACATACAGTCAGCCGAACAGGATTCGTTTTCAGACGACCTATTAGACTGCCCCCATTACACCAAACCTTTAGAATTCCAAGGCATGACCGTCCCTGACGTATTGCGTTCGGGCAATCATGGCTTGATAGCCGAATGGCGGTTGAAACAATCGCTGCGGCGCACCCTGGAGCGCAGACCAGACCTGCTGGAAAAGCGCAGTTTAATCCCAAAGGAATCCCGCCTCTTAAAAGAAATCTTGCAAGAGCAACAGGAAATCCAATCATAATTTAGGAAAAACAATGAACCTGATTCAACAATTAGAGCAAGAAGAAATCGCTCGCCTGAACAAAGAAATCCCCGAATTCGCACCGGGCGACACCGTAGTCGTTTCCGTACGCGTAGTAGAGGGTTCACGCAGCCGTCTGCAAGCTTACGAAGGCGTTGTTATCGCCCGTCGTAACCGGGGCTTGAACAGCAACTTCATCGTCCGCAAAATTTCCAGCGGCGAAGGCGTTGAGCGTACCTTCCAACTCTACTCCCCTACCGTAGAAAAAATCGAAGTAAAACGCCGCGGTGACGTCCGTCGCGCCAAACTGTACTACCTGCGCGGCCTGACCGGTAAAGCTGCCCGTATTAAAGAAAAATTGCCTGCCCGTAAAGGTTAAGCAAAAGAATTGCAAAACAAAATCCCCACTTTTCAGTGGGGATTTTTTACATCATCTTTCTATCATTCGGCAGTAAATTCAATTACAGATAAGATTTCGGTTACCGTCCTACAACAAAAACCTTGATACAACTTATTCTATAGTGGATTAACTTTAAACCAGGACGGCGTTACCTCGCCTTAGCTCAAAGAGAACGATTCTCTAAGGTGCTGAAGCACCAAGTGAATCGGTTCCGTACTATCTGTACTGTCTGCGGCTTCGTCGCCTTGCCCTGATTTAAATTTAATCCACTATACAAACCGTCAGCCTCTTAAAGTACATAAAAATAGATGCAGACAAATTGAGCCAAGCTTCCACCAAGAACAAACAAATGCCAAATACCATGACCATGTTTAATCTTTTTATCATTCACAAACCAATAGATACCGACGCTATACAATATACCACCCAACGCAAGCCAAAACAGCCCGGCAGATGAAAGCGATTGAACCAATGGAAATAAAGCAACCAAAATCAACCATCCCATCACCACATAAATAATCATGGACAACAGCCGTTTTTCACTCTTTCTCCCTATCGTAAGCTCTTGAATAATCCCTAAAAATGCTAAGCCCCACGACACACCGAAAAGCGACCAACCCCATTCTCCCTTAAGAGGAATCAAGGTAAACGGGGTATAGCTGCCTGCAATCAACAGATAAATCATGCAATGATCCACTTTTTGCAAGACAGCCTTAATTTTAGGTTGAGGAATACTGTGATACAACGTTGAGCCCAGATACAGCAAAGACAGGCAAACACCATAAGTAATCGCACTGGCAAGCCGATATGAATCATCCGCCTTAATAATCATCAGCACCAATGCCGCAACAGCCAGCATGGCGCCGATCAAATGAGTATACGCATTAAAGCGTTCACCGTGATACATAAGAATCGTTCTTAGTTTGAAGAGACCGGCAAAGTGTACGCCAAACACAATACCGTAAGCGCAAGAAAATGATAAAGATAAGTTAAAACCAACACCGTTATCATTCCAAGACGCCTAATCCAGACCTCACCTTACATTCAACATCATCCCTCTTTTCGCAGACGTTCCAAATGTTCGCGCACCTCCTGCACCTTTTCTTCGGTAAACAAATTCTCAATATTTTTCCAGATACTATGGTAACCATAAGGACCATGTTGCATTTCCAACCTGGCCTCTTCCACCGACCAACCCTGATAAATAATACGGTACATTCCGGAAATCAAACCTGTACGGTCAGCCCCATGATAGCAATGAACCAATACAGGACCGTATTTCTGTTGCTTTTCAATTAAGAAAAGAGTTTGCGCGATATCTTTAGGCTTAATTTTCCACGTCAACAAAGGACGGTTCAGCAGCATCAAATTACGGCCTTTTAAATGTGTTTCGTTGTCGTTCCGATCAAAAAATCGCAAATTAATCACACTACGGATACTGAGTTGCTCAATCAATTCCCCATCTTCTGCAACCGGCTGCTCACTGCGGTAAAGCTTATCGTCAATACGGTACAAATTAGCATCTTGCTTTACCAAAGTCGCCCAACGGGCGGAAGCAGTAGAAATATCTTGAGGAGCCATAGGAGTGGAGCACGCAGCGAGGAAACATGAACACAAAATTACAGACACAAAATGACGCATAAATTCTTCTCTAAAATAAAACGTGATTGTAATGGCAGGTCGTCTGAAAACGAAGCCCGATTAAAGCAGACAACCGCAACCGGCAGCTTCAAACATTTTCAGACGACCTTTATGTCGTACAAATCAAACACAAACCGCATATCGATGGACAATTATCCCAACAAATGTAAAAAACAGTTTATTTTTGTCATAATTATATCTATGATAATACTTTATGCCATTTGATAAAAAAGCACCATTCCAATCAACAAAAAAGGGGACAATATGTCTGCAATCAACACTAAAATCAAAACCATCATCTTAACCGCCATCAGCGCGGCAATCCTGTCTGCCTGTGGAGGCGGCGGTGGCAGCGGTGGCGCATCCACTCTTTCCACCGGATCAACCAGCACAAGTGGCAACGGCAGCCCTGCTAAAAACAGCAGCCCAAGCAATGCCGCCCCCAGCGCTACCAACAACAATAATGGCAATACCGTAGCAGCCGCAGCACCTCGCAACAATCATGCCGATAACCTCGCCGGTCTGATTGATGAAGCTCCACTAGAAACTTTAAACCTTTCCACACCGCTGCACACCAGCTTCATTTCTTCAGCCAGTGCGCAACAAAACAACCCAAATGTTCAATTGCGCCAAAAAGAAACAGGAGAACAATTCCAAACGGACAACCAAAACAAAGATCAAGGCGGCTTGATCAGCTCTTTAGATTTTAAAGCCAACGATGAAGTGAAATTGGATGGAATTGTACTATTCAATAAAAATGCGAATGGCAGTGCAACGCAACCTGAATGGACAACCACCGATTCCCTCATCGCAAAAATCAATTCCAAAGGCAACACAAAAGCCGATATCAGCGAACAAGATGGCAGCGAAAAAAATACCAAATACGAATACGGCAAATCAACTTTGGACGACCGTATTATCGAAATCTTCAAACAATTGAAGACCGAACGGGAAAACCTTAAAAAAGCAAAAGAAGGCGGTACCGACGGTATTGATACAAACAAAATCGCAGAAATTGAAGCCAAGATCAAAGAGCTGTCAGAACTGTATGACTTTAAACGTCAACTTCGTGCAGGTTTGACAAAATATACTCAAGATTCCATGAATCAAATTGCCTATTTCCGCACTGATGCCGATGGCTTGGTTTTTGACAAACGATTCGACGGCATCTACGTCATCCGCTTTGTCGATGGTACGCAGATCGTTATGCACGATCCTGCCGCTGCCGGTTGGACTTACCAAACTTTCGCCCACTACATTGATCCGAAATCCGGTGTGATTTACGGCTATCAAAGCTTAGGCGATGAGACTAAGTTCACCGATCTACCGGAGAAAGGTACGGCAACTTACAACGGCTTGACTACTGCCTATGTTGTAAAAGGTGATCAAGGCCGTCAGCTGACGGCGGATGTTAAAGCCATCGTCGATTTTGGTTTAAAAGGCGTACGCTTTGAAACTGCCAATTCCCAATTCCACTCCCTCGACGCCAACGGCCGCCGCGTAAGCGAAGCCGATGCGAAGTACGACATGAAAGGTACGGCGAAATGGGAAAACGGCAACCTCTTCCTGGGTTCGGTTGAAGCAGCCGCAGCAGGTCTGAAAGGTAATTTGAGCGGTAAATTCTACGGTGCAAAAGCTGCTGAAATCGGCGGTACTTACGGTCTGAAAAACCAAGACGGCAGCGAACACCTCATCGGCGGTTACGGCGCGAAACGTCAATAATCCTAATGACCGTCTCCTTTAAAAAGGTCGTCTGAAAGACTGTTTGCAGTTTCAGACGACCTTTTTCTTTTAACCTGCCAAACACACCCGCACCAAAATATAGTGGATTAACTTTAAACCAGGACGGCGTTACCTCGCCTAACTTTAAACCAGTACGGCGTTGCCTCGCCTTGCCGTACTATCTGTACTGTATCTGCGGCTTCCGCCTTGTCCTGATTTAAATTTAATCCACTATAAAAGCGTATAACACGATCACCCAATGCAGCGACAGATTGATTTGAAATCAGGGCAAAACAAGGAAGTTATCCTTATCCGGCAGCTTTATCCCCTATCTTCATTACCCTCTGCCCGCTTCTATTACCAACTTCTCTAATAATCACGCCGCAGAAAAGGCGAAATTGTGGCATAATCTGCACCAAATCAAACAGACATCGGCAATGCACACCATACCGGCGCGTGAATCCGATGGCTTTATCACCAAACTTTCAGACAAATCAAACCAAGACGGGGTTTCCAGCCAAAGGTCGTCTGAAAGTATCCGCTTCAACGAAATTAAAACCGACAAATGTAAAGAGCAGAAAGTCTCACATGACAACCCAAACCCTTTTAATCGAACTTCTCACCGAAGAACTTCCCCCAAAAGCCCTGAATAATTTAGGCAACCACTTCGCCGCTTCTGTTGCCGAAGGCTTGGAAAAAGCGCAACTGATTGACGGCGCAGCCGAATATACCGCCTACGCCTCGCCGCGCCGTTTGGCCGTTCAAATCAAAAACGTTAAAGCCGTGCAAGCCAATCAGAAAATCGTGAAAAAAGGCCCTGCCGTGGCGAATGCCATGAAAGACGGTGCGCCGACCAAGGCTTTGGAAGGTTTTGCACGCGGTGCGGGGGCGAAAATCGAAGACTTGACCATCGTCCACGACGGCAAGCAGGATGTGTACGCCTACGAATACGTCCAAACCGGCAAACCGTTGGGCGAACTCTTGGAAGACATTATCAATCAAGCGGTTAAGAAACTGCCGATTCCCAAAGTGATGCGTTGGGGCAGCAGCACATTTACCTTCGTGCGCCCCGTTCACAGGCTGATTGTGCTGCACGGCGGCGACATCGTGGACGTCAGCGTCTTGGGTCTACAAAGCGGCAATCAAACCTTGGGACACCGCTTCCTTTCCAGCGGAGAAATTACCATTGAAAACGCCGACAGCTACGCCGCCCAAATGCGCGAGCAAGGCAAAGTCGTCACTTCGTTTGCCGAGCGCAAAGCCTCCATTCAGACGGCCTTGAACGAGCAGGCAGGCCGTCTGAAAGCAACCGTTGCCGCCGATGAAGCGCTGCTGGACGAAGTGACCGCGCTGGTTGAATGGCCTGTGGTATTGGAAGCCGGTTTTGAAGAACATTTCCTCGCCGTGCCGCAGGAATGCCTGATTCTGACCATGCAGCAAAACCAAAAATACTTCCCGCTGCTCGACCAAAACGGCAAGCTGATGAATCGCTTCCTGCTGGTCTCCAACCTACAAACCGAAGACCCGTCGCATATCATTCAAGGCAACGAACGCGTTTTGCGCGCGCGCCTGTCTGATGCCGAGTTCTTCTACAAGCAAGACCAGAAAGCGACTTTAGAAAGCCGCCTGCCCAAGCTGGCAAACGTGGTTTATCACAACAAAATCGGCTCGCAAGCCGAACGCATCGAACGCCTGCAAAGCATCGCTGCCCACATCGCCAAGGCTTTGGGCGCGGATGCCGCCGCAGCCGAACGCGCCGCGCGTTTGGCAAAAGCCGACTTGGTTACCGAAATGGTCGGCGAGTTCCCCGAACTGCAAGGCACGATGGGCAAATACTATGCCCGCTTGGACGGCGAAACCGAAGAAATCGCCGAAGCCGTCGAGCAGCACTATCAGCCGCGTTTTGCCGGCGACAACCTGCCGAACGGCAAAGTTGCCACTGCCGTTGCGCTGGCCGACAAACTGGAAACCTTGGTCGGCATTTGGGGCATCGGTCTGATTCCGACCGGCGACAAAGACCCCTACGCCCTGCGCCGCGCCGCCTTGGGTATTTTGCGGATGCTGATGCAGTATGGTTTGGACGTAAACGAGCTGATTCAGACGACCTTCGACAGCTTCCCCAAAGGTTTGCTCAACGAAAAAACGCCGTCTGAAACCGCTGACTTCATGCAGGCGCGCCTTGCCGTGTTGCTGCAAAACGACTATCCACAAGACATCGTCGCCGCCGTACTCGCCAAACAGCCGCGCCGTTTGGGCGATTTGACCGCCAAACTGCAAGCCGTTGCCGCGTTCAAACAACTGCCCGAAGCCGCCGCGCTCGCCGCCGCCAACAAACGCGTGCAAAACCTGCTGAAAAAAGCCGATGCAGAGTTGGGCGAAGTCGATGAAAGCCTGCTGCAACAAGACGAAGAAAAAGCCCTGTACGCCGCCGCACAAGGCTTGCAGCCGAAAATCGCCGCCGCCGTTGCCGAAGGCAATTTCCAAACCGCCTTGTCCGAACTGGCTTCCGTCAAACCGCAAGTCGATGCCTTCTTCGACGGCGTGATGGTGATGGCGGAAGACTCCGCCGTAAAACAAAACCGCCTGAACCTGCTGAACCGCTTGGCAGAGCAGATGAACGCGGTAGCCGATATTGCGCTCTTGAGCGAATAATATCGAGCCGTAAACAAAAGGTCGTCTGAAGACGGGAAAGCAGCTTTGCCCAACGTTTTCAGACGACCTTTTTGATTCTATGAATCTATAGTGGATTAAATTTAAATCAGGACAAGG
>NZ_KV821518.1:1331-20273 GCF_001815675.1 Neisseria sp. HMSC065D04 | reverse complement strand
CGCCGTACTGGTTTAAAGTTAATCCACTATAACGCCATCCGCTCGCCCGCAAAGCCAATTCCCGCTCACATCCTTGTCTTAGCCCCATCCCATTCCGTGTGGGCACGGCCTATTTACTATATAATTTCGACTTTCAGCATTTTCCGCGCTTAATCATGAAACGGCTCAAACGCATCAAAACCATCCTCCGCACGCTTTACCTCTACCGCCTCGCCGAGCTGTTTGCCGCGCTTGTCCGTCCGGGCTGGACGCGGACGCTGTTGAAAATGCTGCCGCAGTCGTCTGAATTGGAAAACGAACCGCCTGCCGTGCGCCTGCGCCTTGCCTTAGAAAGCTTAGGGCCGATTTTCATCAAATTCGGGCAGGTTCTGTCCACACGCCCCGATTTGATTCCGCATGATTACGCGGTCGAACTGGCAAAGCTGCAAGACAAAGTCCCGCCGTTTGATGCGCAGCTTTCACGCTCGCAAATCGAAAAATCACTGGGGCAATCCATCGAAACGCTGTACGCGGAATTTGAAACCGAACCCGTCGCCAGCGCATCCATCGCCCAAGTACACAAAGCCCGCCTGCATTCGGGAGAACAAGTGGCGGTCAAAGTCTTGCGCCCCAACCTTTTACCCGTTATCGAACAGGATTTGTCGCTGATGCGCTTCGGCGCAGCTTGGGTCGAGCGTCTGTTTGCCGACGGCAAGCGTTTGAAACCGCGCGAAGTGGTGGCGGAGTTCGACAAATACCTGCATGACGAGCTGGACTTGATGCGCGAAGCTGCCAATGCCAGCCAGCTCGGCCGCAACTTCCAAAACAGCAATATGCTGATTGTGCCTAAAGTGTTTTACGACTACTGCACCAGCGACGTACTGACCATCGAATGGATGGACGGCACGCCGGTATCGGAAATCGCCAAACTCAAAGCCGACGGCATCGATTTGCACAAACTCGCCGATTACGGCGTGGAAATCTTCTTCACACAAGTCTTCCGAGACGGCTTTTTCCACGCGGATATGCACCCCGGCAACATTCTGGTCGCCGCCGACAACCGCTACATCGCCCTCGATTTCGGCATTGTCGGCACGCTGACCGACTACGACAAACGCTATCTCGCCATCAACTTCCTCGCCTTCTTCAACCGCGATTACCACCGCGTCGCCACCGCCCACATCGAATCAGGCTGGGTGCCTGCCGACACGCGCGCGGAAGAATTGGAAGCTGCCGTCCGCACCGTGTGCGAACCGGTGTTCAACAAACCGATTTCGCAAATTTCCTTCGGCTTGGTGCTGATGCGCCTGTTTGAAGTCAGCCGCCGCTTCAATGTCGAAATCCAGCCGCAGCTTGTATTGCTGCAAAAAACGCTGCTCAACATCGAAGGCTTGGGACGGCAGCTTGATCCCGATTTGGACTTGTGGAAAACCGCCAAACCGTTTTTGGTGAAATGGATGAACGAACAGGTCGGCCCCAAAGCCTTTTTGCGCAACCTCAAAAACGAAGCCCCCGACTGGGCGCAAATCATCCCTTCCCTGCCGCGCAAAATCAATGCGCTGGTTGACGAAAACCGCCAGCAGGAAATGCGCGATGCCTATATCCATTTGGTCAAAGTGCAGCAGCGGCAAAGCATGTGGCTGGGCGTGATTGCGATTGTGTTGCTGCTGATTTTGCTGTTTGATTAAAAATCCATATACACAAAAGGTCGTCTGAAAACGAAATAGTGGTTTTAGAAAAACTCGCTATCCGCATTTTCAGACGACCTTTTATTATGAATTTGCATAAAACGCGCACCTCAACCGTAGTGTGGGCTCCGCCCACGAAAATCAGGATATTTTACCCCCCTCGTCCCAAACAGAATAGACCAACATAATTTCTCGCGGGCAAAGCCTACACTACTTTTCCACTCGTTACTGAGGTCGTCTGAAAACACGGATTGCAGCCAGGCAAGCCCGTTATGACTGTTTTCAGACGACCTTTATTATGGGTTTGAATAAAACACCCGCCGCAGCCGTAGCGTGGGCTCTGCCCACGAAAATCAGGATATTTTACCCCTTGTCCCAAACAGAATAGACTAACATAATTTCTCGCGGGCAAAGCCCACGCTACTTTTCCACTCGTTACCAAGGTCGTCTGAAAACACGGATTGTAGCCAGGCAAACCCGCTATGACCGTTTTTCAGACGACCTTTTATTGCGAGTTTGAATAAACCACCTGACGCAACCGTAGCGTGGGCTTTGCCCACGAAAATCAAGATATTTTACCCACCGCCCCAAACAGAATAGACCGATATATTTCTCGCGGGCAAAGCCCACGCTACTTTTCCACTCGTTACCAAGGTCGTCTGAAAACGCCAAACCGTTCCCATCGCATGGAAACTGCGGTTTTCAGACGACCTTTACAGTTTTTGAGTCATTCCCCGATATGCTATAATCCGCCGTTAAACTTTTATCTTTTCAGGAAAAACCATGAGCTTGAAATGCGGCATCGTCGGCCTGCCCAACGTCGGCAAATCCACCCTCTTTAACGCGCTGACCCAATCGGGCATCGAAGCGGCGAACTATCCCTTCTGCACCATCGAACCCAACGTCGGCATCGTCGAAGTGCCCGACCCGCGCATGGCGGAGCTGGCGAAAATCGTCAACCCGCAAAAAATGCAGCCCGCCATCGTCGAGTTCGTCGACATTGCCGGTTTGGTTGCAGGCGCAAGCAAAGGCGAAGGCTTGGGCAACCAGTTCCTCGCCAACATCCGCGAAACCGACGCCATCGTCAACGTCGTGCGCTGCTTTGACGACGACAACATCGTCCACGTTTCCGGCAAAGTCGATCCGATTGCCGACATCGAAACTATCGGTACCGAACTAGCGCTTGCCGACCTCGCCAGCGTCGAAAAAGCCATCGTCCGCGAAGAAAAACGCGCCCGCTCAGGCGACAAAGACGCGCAAAAACTGGTCGAACTGTGCAAAAAACTGCTGCCGCATCTGGACGAAGGCAAACCTGTCCGCTCCTTCGGTTTGGACGCGGAAGAACTCGCCATGCTCAAACCGCTGTTCCTGCTGACCGCCAAACCCGCCATGTATGTCGGCAACGTTGCCGAAGACGGTTTTGAAAACAATCCACACCTCGACCGCCTGAAAGAATTGGCTGAAAAAGAAAACGCGCCTGTCGTTGCCGTTTGCGCCGCGATGGAGAGCGAAATCGCCGAGTTGGAAGACGACGAAAAAGCCGAATTCCTCGCCGAAATGGGCTTGGAAGAACCCGGCCTGAACCGCCTGATCCGCGCGGGCTACGACCTCTTGGGCCTGCAAACCTACTTCACCGCTGGCGTCAAAGAAGTCCGCGCCTGGACCATCCACAAAGGCGACACCGCCCCGCAAGCCGCCGGCGTCATCCACACCGACTTCGAACGCGGCTTCATCCGCGCCCAAGTCATTTCCTACGACGATTTTGTCTCACTCGGCGGCGAAGCTAAAGCCAAAGAAGCCGGCAAAATGCGCGTGGAAGGCAAGGAATATGTCGTGCAGGACGGGGATGTGATGCACTTCTTGTTTAACGTGTAATGACCGTTGATTAATGCTTGTGTTAGATTGTCTTAGGTTCGCAGACTATTTAAAATTTTATTTTAAAATAGGAGAAAATAATGGCTGAAAAAAACTACCTCAGAAAAATGGACTTTGGTAACGAGGCTGCTGATGATGTAGATGATAATGAATTAAAATCTTACTTTGTAACCCAAGATAACTTTGATAACTTTCTAAACGAAACTAAAAGATTGCATATTATCAAAGCAAAAAAAGGAATGGGAAAATCTGCACTTATTAAATGGATTGGGATAGCACTTTCTGAACAAAATAAAAATGATTTAGTTATTAAAATTCGTGGGAGTGACTTATCACGAGAAAATTTCAAATTAAAAAACCCCCTAAACGAACCTAATGACTATATTCAAGATTGGATTATTAGACTATGTGCCGTAGTAAACAGAGAACTAGCAAAGAAAATAGGATTCGCATATCGTGACGATGATATAGCACTAATTGAGTCTGCAGAAGTACAAGGCTTCAAAGAAAGAAATCTAATCTCTTGTTTATTACACAGATTCAAAAGCATCTTAGGAAAATATCAGCCAACCCCTGCTAATGGAGTAAATGATCATGAAATCCTAAAAAGATTCGAATCTCTTGAAAACTCTAGAATTTGGATTCTGATTGATGACTTAGATGCTACTTTTCAAAATAAAAATAGTGAGAAAGTCAATCTCGGAAGCTTTTTTTCTGCTTGTCGTTACATGATTCAAGATATTAAAGGGGTAAATTTTCGCGTAACCTTAAGAAGTGATGTATGGCCTATGATCCGTCGCCATGATGAGGCAATGGATAAAATTGAACAGTATCTATCTGAAATTGAATGGACAGAAAATGACTTCAAACAAATCTTATGTAGACGTATAAAATTTGAGTTTCCAAACGAGTTTAAAGGCTTTGATGATGAGGAACTTTTGTCAAAAATATTTAAGCCTACGGTTTTTTGGAATGAAAAAGATGTGGATACATACAAAGTGCTTTACATCTTATCCTACAACCGACCTCGCTGGGGTATCCAACTTTGTAAATTGGCTCAAAAAAATGCCTTAGCAAATAATATGTCTCTCATTGAAAAACGTGATATTGATGCACGATGGGGAGAATATGGACTTAAAAGGATTTCCGATCTTATCGTCGAACACAAACATCAATGTAATCAAGTCGAAGACCTCGTAAATTCATTTCGTGGATTAGAAAGACGCTTTCCACAACACGAGCTCTTAGAAATAATTCGAACAAAAATAATAAATTCATTAAATGTGCAAATTGATGGAAAAAAATGTACCAAAACTGATGAAATTGCGGATTTCTTATACAGGATAGGATTTATTGTTGCCCGCTCAGAGGATGGTTATGGCTATCATCATTATTCCTATTCTGACTTACCTGATTTATTTTCTGGGAAAAATAATAATGGTTTCAACTTAATTTGGGAAATTCATCCGTGTTACAGAGAAGCTTTAGATATTAAAAAGCTTAATGCTGAACAACGTAGTATAAAAACACATCGTTAATTTTTTATTCAAAATTTTAGATTATGACCTCTATCCTACAAGACCTACAATCGCGCGGCTTAATCGCGCAAACTACCGACATCGAAGCCTTAGACGCTTTGTTGAACGAACAAAAAATCTCCCTATACTGCGGTTTCGACCCGACCGCCGACAGCCTGCATATCGGTCACTTGTTGCCCGTATTGGCATTGCGCCGTTTCCAACAGGCGGGGCATACGCCGATTGCTTTAGTGGGCGGTGCGACCGGCATGATCGGCGACCCCAGCTTCAAAGCGGTGGAGCGCAGCTTGAATTCCGCCGAAACCGTTTCCGGCTGGGTAGAAAGCATCCGCAACCAATTGAAACCGTTTTTGAGCTTTGAAGGCGAAAACGCCGCCATTATGGCGAACAACGCCGACTGGTTTGGCAGCATGAACTGCCTCAACTTCCTGCGCGACATCGGCAAGCATTTTTCTGTCAACGCCATGTTGAACAAAGAATCCGTCAAACAGCGTATCGAGCGCGACGATGTGGGTATTTCCTTCACCGAGTTCGCCTATTCCCTGCTGCAAGGCTACGACTTTGCCGAATTAAACAAACGTCATGGCGCGGTTTTGGAAATCGGCGGCTCCGACCAATGGGGCAACATCACCGCCGGTATCGACCTGACCCGCCGTCTGAACCAAAAACAAGTATTCGGCCTGACCCTGCCTTTGGTTACCAAATCCGACGGCACCAAATTCGGCAAAACCGAAGGCGGCGCGGTATGGCTGAACGCGAAGAAAACCTCGCCGTATCAGTTCTACCAGTTCTGGCTGAAAGTTGCCGATGCCGATGTGTATAAGTTTCTGAAATACTTCACCTTCCTGTCTATCGAAGAAATCGACGCCATCGAAGCGAAAGACCAAGCCAGCGGCACCAAGCCCGAAGCGCAACGCATCCTTGCCGAAGAAATGACCCGCCTGATTCACGGCGAAGCCGCCCTGCAAGCCGCGCAGCGCATTTCCGAAAGCCTGTTTGCCGAAGACCAAAGCAGCCTGACCGAAAGCGACTTCGAACAGCTCGCCCTCGACGGTCTGCCCGCATTTGAAGTTTCAGACGGCCTCAACGTCGTCGAAGCCTTGGTCAAAACCGGCTTGGCCTCGTCCAACAAAGAAGCGCGTGGTTTTGTAAACAGCAAAGCGGTATTGCTCAACGGCCAGGCCGCCGAATCGAACAACCCGAACCACGCCGCCGAACGCCCCGACGATGCCTATCTGCTGACCGACGCGCACAAACGCTTCGGCAAATACACCATCGTACGGCGCGGCAAACGCAACCACGCGCTCTTGGTTTGGAAATAAGCCTTAAATGACAAAGGTCGTCTGAAAACTTTTTTCAGGCGACCTTTTTTCTACCGTCAACAGTATGATAGCGAATATATTCCCATCTATAGTGGATTAACTACAGATCGGCACGGTATTTCCCATTCATACCGTCTGAGGCTTCGTCTTGCCCTGATTTACAATCAATCTGCCATACCTACGCGCATCATAAATCTTAAATCCGGTAACACCCTATCCGTTTGAATCCAATACACAATAAGAAAGAAATACCATGACTGCCCCCTACACTCTTGCCGACCTGAAGACCGCCTACCAGCGCAAAGAAAAACTGAAATATCTATACTTCTGGGGACACACGCCAAAACATATAGTGGATTAACTCTAAATCAGGACAAGGCGACGAAGCCGCAGACAGTACAGATAGTACGGAACCGATTCACTTGGTACTTCAGCACCTTAGAGAATCGTTCTCTTTGAGCTAAGGCGAGGCAACGCGCCGTACTGGTTTAAAGTTAATCCACTATAAAAATGAGATAGATAAAGCCGTCTTCAGCCAATGGTATCCTGCGCCCTTCGAAATCGACGGCATCCGCTATGCGACTGCCGAACACTATATGATGGCTGAGAAAGCGAGGCTGTTCGACGCAGACGATATCCGCCGCCAAATCATCGCTTCCGCCCACCCCAAACAAGCCAAGGACTTGGGGAGACAAGTCATCGGTTTTAAAAACGATATTTGGAATGCCCGCCGCTTCGATATCGTTTGCGAAGGCAACCGTGCCAAATTCATCCAACACCCCGATTTGAAACGCTTTTTGCTTGGCACCGGCAGCCGTATCTTAGTAGAAGCCAGCCCGGTTGACGCAATCTGGGGAATCGGACTTGCCCAAGATGATCCACGCGCCCAAAATCCATTGCAATGGCGGGGTTTGAACCTACTTGGTTTCGCGCTAATGAAAGTACGGGATGAACTTCAGGTCGTCTGAAAGCAACTTCAAAAGCAACTTCAGACGACCCCATAAAAAAACGCACCTTATGAAAAGGTGCGTTTTAATTTCTACGGTTTAGAATTTAGCGCCGGATTGGTTGGCCATATAGTCAACCGCTGCTTTGACTTCGTCATCACTCAGGCTTGTGTTACCGCCTTTGGCAGGCATGGAGTTAAAGCCTTCGAGCGCGTGTTTGTGCAGGGTATCTTTACCTTGCTTGATGCGCGGGGCCCACTCGTCTTTCTTGCCTATGCCTGGAGCACCGGGGATGATACCACCGTGACACATTTTACAGTTGGCTTCAAAAACGGCTTTACCGTCCACTTTGGCAGAAGAAGCATCTGCTTTTTCTACCGGCTTGGCTTCGGCAGGAGCGGCCGCTTTTGCATCAGCTGCTGAAGCTGCTTTTTCAGCTTGTGCAGGTGCGGACGCAGATGAAGCGTCAGCGGATGATGTGGCAGCAGCAGAAGCAGGTGCCGGTGCGGGAGCAGGTTCGGCTTTTTTCACGGGTGCTTTGCCATCTTTGTTGGACAGACCCCATACATACGCAGTCATGATGTGGAGTTTGTCTTTATCCAAGAAACGACCCCAAGCCGGCATTTGACTGTGTCGTCCGTTGGTGATGGTTTCGATAATCGATTTTTGAGTACCGCCCCACAGCCATACGTTGTCGGTCAGGTTCGGACCCAGTCCTTGGATACCTTGGCCTTTGTCGCCGTGACAGGTAAAGCAGTTTGCCGGTGGACCGCTGAACAATACTTTACCGCGTGCGGCACGTTCTTCATCGTATTGGTCTTTGGATTTGGATAAGGACATGACATAGTTTGCCACATCTTTTACCCGCTCTTCACCCAATGCAGGACCCCATGCCGCCATCGTCGCCGTACGGCCTTTTTCAATGGTCTCGTGGATTTTCTCAGGTTCGCCGCCCCACAACCAATCGTTGTCGGTCAAATTCGGGAAACCTTTGGAACCTTTGGCATCAGAACCGTGACATTGGATACAGTAGGTATTGAAGAGGTTTTGACCGATGGCGCGTGCTTCAGGATTTTTTGCCACTTGCTCAATCGGCATATTGGCAAACTTGGCATAAACTTTGCCGTACTTCTGATCTGCTTTAGCCATTTCCTGATCATATTGTCCGTGGCTGCTCCATTTCCACTGGCCTTCATAATCGCCCAAACCCGGGTACATGACCAGATAACCGATACCGAACAGCCAGACAAAGACATACAGCCAAAACCACCAGCGTGGCAACGGGTTGTTGTATTCTTCGATACCGTCCCATTGATGGCCTGTCGTTTTGACCTCTTCGCCCTTTTTAGGACGCTTCACAACGTTTTGGGAAAGCAGCAGCCATGCCAAGCCGATAAAGCTGAGCACGACGATGACTGCAATGTATATATTCCAGAAATTACTGGTAAATTGGGGTGCTGTGTTCATTATTTTGCTCCGTGATCACGGACTAAACTGTTATCGCCCGTCTTTTTCAGACGACTCTTTATCCTCATCATTTTCGAAAATACTGTTGGCGGCGTCATCATAGTTCTTTTTATTTCGTCGATTGAAAACGATATAAAGCACTAAGATAAAGCTGATAAAAACCCAAACAGTAAAGAGCGAGCGGGCCCAGTTTACGTCCATGATGTTACCTTACGTTTTTCAATGCCAAGCCTAAGCCTTGCAGGTATGCAATCACCGCATCCAGCTCCGATTTGTTTTCCAAGGCTTCAGGCGCTTTGGCAATCTCTTCGTCGCTGTAAGGTGTACCGACTTTACGCAGGGCTTTCATATGCGCCACGGTTGCTTCGGCATCGACTTTGTTGCGGGCAAGCCATGGGAAAGCGGGCATATTGGACTCCGGCACAACGTCGCGCGGATTCAGCAGGTGGATGCGGTGCCATTCGTCGGAATAGCGGCCGCCGACACGTGCCAAGTCCGGACCGGTACGTTTGGAACCCCATTGGAACGGATGGTCATAAACAGACTCGCCGGCAACGGAGTAGTGGCCGTAACGTTCGGTTTCCGCACGGAACGGACGGATCATTTGAGAGTGACAGTTGTAACAACCCTCACGGATATAGATGTCGCGACCAGCCACTTGCAAAGCATTATAAGGTTTCACACCTTCTATAGGCTTAGTGACAGCTTTAGTAAAGAACAGCGGCACGGCTTCAATCAACAGGCCTACGCTGACTACAAGCAGGGTAAATACAATCAGGACGCCGACTTTTTCTTCAGCTAATTGTTGTAATTTCATTTTGGTAGCCTTTTCTTATGTTTTTAGTGGTGCTGGGTTTGAGACACCGCGGGAATCTCGGCATCAACCGCTTTGCCACTGATGGCCGTACGGTAAACGTTGTATGCCATGATACACATACCGCTCAGGTACAGCAGGCCGCCGGTGAAACGAATCATGTAGAAAGGCATGGTGCGTTTAACTGACTCTACAAACGAGTAGGTCAAAGTACCGTCCGCATTCAGAGAACCCCACATCATACCTTGCAATACCCCTGCAATCCACATGGAGGCGATATACAGAACCACACCGATGGTCGCAATCCAGAAATGCGCTTCCACCAATTTGGTGCTGTACATTTCATTTTTACCGAACAGGCGGGGAATCATGTAGTACACGGAACCAATGGTCACGAAGCCCACCCAGCCCAATGCGCCGGCATGAACGTGTGCAACGGTCCAGTCGGTGTAGTGGCTCAAAGCGTTGACGGATTTGATGGACATCATCGGACCTTCGAAGGTGGACATACCGTAGAAGGAGAGGGAAACGATCAAGAATTTCAAGATAGGGTCGGTACGCAGTTTGTCCCATGCGCCGGACAAGGTCATGATACCGTTGATCATACCGCCCCAAGAAGGTGCGAACAGAATCAGGGACAACACCATACCCAAGGACTGAGTCCAGTCAGGCAGCGCGGTATAGTGCAAGTGGTGGGAACCTGCCCACATGTAGGTGAAAATCAAAGCCCAGAAGTGGACGACGGACAGGCGGTAAGAGTAAACAGGACGACCTGCCTGTTTCGGCACGAAGTAGTACATCATGCCCAAGAAGCCTGCGGTCAGGAAGAAACCTACGGCATTGTGGCCATACCACCATTGAACCATAGCATCGATTGCGCCCGCATAAACCGGATAGGATTTCATGAAGCCCGCAGGAATGCTCAGGTTATTGACGATGTGCAACAGAGCAACGGCCAAAATGAAACCGCCGTAGAACCAGTTGGCAACGTAGATGTGTTTGATTTTACGTTTGGCAATCGTACCGAAGAATACGATGGCGTAAGCAATCCAAACCAAAGCGATCAGGATGTCGATAGGCCATTCCAATTCGGCATACTCTTTAGCTTGGGTATAACCCAAAGGCAGGCTGACGATTGCCGCAACGATAACTGCCTGCCAACCCCAGAAGGTAAATGCCGGCAGCCAACCGCCGAACAGGCGTGCATTACAGGTACGTTGAACAACGTAGTATGATGTACCCATCAGACCGCAACCGCCGAATGCAAAAATCACCGCATTGGTGTGCAACGGACGCAGGCGGCCGAAGTGGAACCAAGGGCCGACATCTGATAAATCAAGGGACGGGGCAAACAATTGGGCGGCAACGATAACACCGACCAACATGCCCACAATACCCCAAACTACGGTCATGATGGCGAACTGGCGCACCACTTTGTAGTTATAAGTTTGTGTGTCCATGAGAGTCTCCATGAATTATGGGAATAAAAATTTTTTATCTCACTTTGCCGTATGCGTTTTGAACAAACGCAATAAGGGCTAGGTTTAAATTTTTCTAAATTTAACATATAAGACAAGCCTAGCCAAGCGGAATTACATTTCACTCCATCTGGCGGCTTTATCGATTTTTTATATTTTTTACTTTATAATCATATTATTATTTAACAACCTCCCCTACAACGCCACTTTATTTTTTCAAGCCTCCCTTTTGAAGGGGACTTTATCGATATAAATCAAACCGCATAATTCGACCTTTTTATTCATAAAATTTAACAAATGCATTAATAGTCATGATTAATTACAAAATCACCCCCAACCCGCTCGCACACGAGTGGCACATCCGCCTAACCTTCCGACAAGAACATGATTTGGAAACAGAAATCAACCTGCCGAACTGGGTTCCCGGCAGCTATCTGATACGCGATTTTTCCCGCCACATCACCACCATCCGCGCTTTTTGCAACGGAGAATATGCCCATCTGACCCAAGTCAAAAAAAATCGGTGGCGCACTGCCCCGCAGTCCGGCGAGTGGGAAATTTACTACACCGTTTACGCCTACGATCTGTCCGTCCGCGGCTCGTTTCTGACTGCCGAACGCGGGTTCTTTGACGGCGCGTGTCTGTTTTTACAGGTAAACGGGCAAGAAAACAGCGCGCACCAAATCGAATTCCCCATCCTGCCGAAAACATGGCGGATTGCCACCACCCTGCCCCAAACCGGCATCCACAGCTTTCAGACGACCTCCTACCACGACTTAATCGACCACCCTGTCGAACTGGGCAACATTGAATTTCTCGATTTCGAAGCCGGCGGCATCCCTCACCGCATCGCCTTGAGCGGCCACTACCCCGATTTCGACCGCGACCGCCTCGTGTCAGACATCCGCACAATCTGCGAAACTGAACTGACCATGTTCCCCTCCCCTGCCCCGTTCGCCCATTACCTCTTCCTGCTTCACGTCGGCGACAACATCTACGGCGGGCTGGAACACATCAGCAGCACCGCCCTGCTCGCCGACCGCCACAGCCTGCCGCCGCACGGCATGACCGACGTCAACGATGCCTACACCCAACTGCTCGGACTGTTCTCACACGAATACTTCCACGCCTGGAACGTCAAATCCATCAAACCCGCCGCCTTCGCCCCCTACGACCTCGACCGCGAAAACTACACCGAACAGCTTTGGGCATTTGAAGGCATCACCTCCTACTACGACGACCTTTTCCTCGCCCGAGGCCGTACCATAGCACCCGAAGCCTACCTGCGCCTGCTCGCCCAAAGCATCACCCGCGTGCAGCAAACCAAAGGTCGTCTGAAACAAAGCCTTGCCGAATCCAGCTTCACCGCTTGGAACAAATTCTACAAACAAGACGAAAACAGCCCCAACGCCATCGTCAGCTACTACCAAAAAGGCGCACTCGCCGCCCTCTGCCTCGACCTCGCCATCCGCAGCAAAAGCAGCGGACGACACACCCTCGACAGCGTCATGCAGAAACACTACCTCGATTGGCTGGAGACCCGGCAAGGCATCCCAGAAAAACAATGGCAAGCCCGTTGCCAAGCGTTTACCGGTCTAGACCTCGAAGACTTTTTTCAGACGACCCTCTACTCCACCGCCGACCTGCCCCTTGCCGAACTCCTCGCCACCATAGGCATCGGACTGCAATGGCAGGCACAGCCGCGCAGCCACGGCGGTGCATTCCTGCCCGAACCGCCAACCGAAACGCCTGCCCCCGCGTCCGACTTCGGCACCAGGTTCAAACAAAACAGCGACCACGCCACCCTGACCCACGTCTTCAACGGCGGCAGCGCAGAAAACGCCGCCCTCTGCCCGCAGGACAAAATCATCGCCATCGACGGCTACGCCTGTACCGACCTTGCCGCACAGTGGGCGCAACTCCCCATCGGCGCCACCGCCCGCCTCCACTACTTCCGCACCGGCATCCTGTACGTTGCCGACATTACCGTCCAAGCCGCCGAAGCCGACACCGCCATCCTCTACATCACCGACCGCGAGTTATTTGAAAACTGGCTTTATAATGACCGAGCCTAATTTTCAGACGACCTCAAGTGCTGGATCGAGGTCGTCTGAAAAATCAACTCTGAAAGAAACAACCATGAAAAAAATCCTTGTCGGCATGACCGCCCTGTTACTCAGTTTGCACGCCGCAGCCGCTCCCAAATCAGATTCGGCAGATAAACTAGGAAAGGATATCGCCGTATTCTACAAAAATCCCTCTGCCGAACGCGCTGCTTCTTTGATGGACCAGCTTGTCAAAGCCGATATCATGCGCGAAACCACCCTTGTATGGGGGACGCAAGCGCTACAAAAATACCCCCAAGGCAGCACCATTTGGTGTGACAACATCCGAACCTACCAAGGCGACGCCCTAACCTTTGCCGCCTACACCCTCACCCTGACAGGCACGAATCAAGCCAAAACCTGCCTTAACAGCCTGACATTAGATACCGAGCTTAAAAACAACCTCAAAAAAAACAAAAGCTTCCATCCGCTTCAAGAACCCATCATTTCCCCTGCATCACTGGATTTTCATTGGGTAACTTATTTTGCCACCGGCAACCCGAAAGCAGTCGAGCGTATCGTCGACTACATCATCAAAGCCCAAACGGCTGCCGCCCAACGCCCCAACCATGTAGACCTCACACTTGCCTCTGCCATTTGGTCAACCCGATCCAATATGGAACAAGATACAGCGATTGACAGCATTGTCCGCCAATACATACAAAAACAGCCTGAAGCCAATAAAAAACGATTGGAACAAGCCCTGTTGGCCCCTCAAGAAGACTAAAATCAATCCATCATCAAACGTAGAAAAGGAAAACCCATGTCTATCCAAAAACTTGCCGACAACCTCTACATCGCCCCGCAACTGACCGAAGCAGACGTACAAGAAGCCGCCAAACTCGGCATCCAAACCGTCATCTGCAACCGTCCCGACGGCGAAGAAGAAAACCAACCCTCGTTCAAACAAGTCGAAAGCTGGCTTGAAGCTGCAGGCATCCGCGAACACCATCATCAGCCCGTCGTCGCCCCCGCCATCAACGCCGCTGATGTCGCCGCCTTCCAAAACCTGCTCAAAAGCGTTTCCCAACCCGTTCTCGCCTACTGCCGCACCGGCACCCGCTGCTCCCTGCTCTGGGGCTATCATCAGGTGCAACACGGTGCAAGCGTCGCCGAAGTCGTCGCTGCGGCACAACAAGCAGGCGTCAATCTGAGCAACTTCGAAGCCCGCCTGCAAGACGCGCAACAAAACGGGCTGGCGTAACACGCTATCCGTTTAGCCAAACGCAAAGGTCGTCTGAAAATACCGTTTCAAAAAATGGAAACCGTTTTCAGACGACCTTTTTACGTTATGCCGTTTGGCGAACCGAATGAACGCATCCGATATTTTAAACATTGCGGCAATCCGTTACATCCAGATGAAACTCAATATCCAGACCTGCCGTTTTCATTTACAATCCCCCCGTTCCATCTCATCAATCTATTATGCAAATCCTGCTCACTTTTTTGTTTAAATGCTTTGCGGCGCTGCCTTTGCCGCTTCTACACGCGCTGGGGAATGCGGCGGGCGGCTTGGGCTATTATTTGCTCAAAAGCGACCGGCAGCGTGTGTTCGACAATATGCGGCTTGCCGGATTGAATCCCGAGCCTTCGTCGGTCAAAGCCGTTTTCCGTGAAACGGCGAAAGGCGGGCTGGAATTGCCCGTAGCCTTTTTCAGACGACCTGAAAGCATTGAAACGCTGTTTAAAGAAGTGCATGGTTGGGAACATGTCCAATCAGCTTTGGACGCCGGAGAAGGACTGTTGTTTATTACCCCGCACATCGGCAGCTACGACCTCGCCGGACGCTATATCAGCCAACAGCTTCCGTTCCCGCTGACTGCCATGTACAAACCACCCAAAATCAAAGCCTTGGATTCCGTCATGCAGGCGGGGCGCGTTCGCGGCAAAGGAAAAACCGCCCCCACCAATATTCAAGGGGTCAAACAAGTCATTAAGGCCTTACGCTCCGGCGAAGCCACGATTGTCTTGCCCGACCATGCCCCCTCTCCCGAAGAAGGCGGCGACGGCGTCTGGGTGCCGTTTTTCGGGAAATACGCCTACACCATGACGCTGGCGGGCAAACTGGCGCAAGTCAAAGGCGTAAAGGCACTGTTTTTCTGCGGCGAGCGTTTGCCGAACGGCAAAGGATTTGTACTGCACATCGAGCCTATGCGCGGCGAGCTGAACGGCGACAAACAACACGACGCGCAAATTATCAATGAAAACACCGAATACTGGATACGCCGCTTCCCTACCCAATATCTGTTTATGTACAACCGCTACAAACAGCCCGCAGGCGCACCGCTTTCTCCCGACTGGAAACCGGAACCCGGTTGGAAACCTGATTAAGTACAGGATTGAACATCCCTTGCGGGTCGTCTGAAAAGGCGGCTGATGCCCGGTTTCTCAAAACATAGCCATACCAACACAAAAAAGCACCTCAATTGAGGTGCTTTTTCTCTTTTCAGACGACCTTTTTTCGAGCATCAGCCTTTTTTATTGTTCAACGCTGCTTTGACAAACGCGGTGAACAAAGGATGGCCTCTGCGCGGGTTGGACGTAAACTCGGGGTGGAACTGGCAGGCGAAGAACCAAGGATGGTTCGGCAGTTCGATGGTTTCGACCAAGCGTTCGCGTCCTGCGGATACGCCGCCGATAACCAAACCTGCCTGTTCCAGCGTGGGAACGTAGTTGTTGTTGACTTCGTAGCGGTGGCGGTGGCGCTCGCGGATGTGTTCGCTGCCGTAGATTTTGGCGGCGAGGCTGCCTGCTTTCAATTCAACCTCTTGCGCTCCCAAACGCATGGTGCCGCCCAAATCGGCGGATTCGTCGCGGGTTTCGACGCTGCCGTCGGCGGTTTGCCATTCGTCAATCAGGGCGACGACAGGCGCGGCGCATTTGAGGTCGAACTCGGTGGAGTTTGCGCCTTTCAAGCCTGCCACGTCGCGGGCGTATTCGATCAGCGCAATCTGCATACCGAGGCAGATGCCCAAGTATGGCACGTTGTTTTCGCGGGCATAACGCACGGCGGCGATTTTGCCTTCCACGCCGCGCGAGCCGAAGCCGCCGGGAACGAGGATGGCGTCCATGTCTTTGAGCATGGAAACGTCGCCGTTGTTTTTCTCGATGTTTTCGCTGTCAACGAAGGTAATTTGCACGTCGGTTTCGGTGTGGATACCCGCATGTTTCAAGGCTTCGATCAGCGATTTGTAGGATTCGGTCAAATCGACGTATTTGCCGACCATGGCGATTTTGACGGTGTGTTTCGGGTTTTTGATGGCATGGACGATTTTTTTCCACGCGGTCAAATCTGCCTGCTGTACGTTGAGCTGCAACTGCTCGGTAATGATGTTGTCGATGCCTTGGTCATGCAGCATTTCGGGGCATTCGTAGATGCTGTCCACGTCGTAGCTGCCGACAATCGCGCGTTCTTCCACGTTGCAGAACAAGGCGATTTTGCGGCGTTCGTCCGCGGGCATTTTCCTGTCCATGCGGCAAATCAGGATGTCGGGCTGCAAACCGATGCTCAACATTTCTTTAACGGTATGCTGGGTCGGCTTGGTTTTGATTTCGCCGGCGGCGGCAATGTAGGGAACGTAGCTCAGGTGGGCGAACAAGGTGTTGTTGCGTCCCAACTGGCTGCGCATCTGACGGATGGCTTCTAAAAACGGCAGCGATTCAATGTCGCCGACCGTACCGCCGATTTCGACGATGGCCACATCGTAACCCGTCGCGCCTTCGTGGATGCGGCGTTTGATTTCGTCGGTAATGTGCGGGATGACTTGAACCGTACCGCCGAGGTAGTCGCCGCGGCGTTCTTTGGCGATGACGTTTTCGTACACCTGCCCCGTGCTGAAGCTGTTGCGGCGGGTCATGGTGGCGTTGATGAAACGTTCGTAGTGTCCCAAGTCGAGGTCGGTTTCCGCGCCGTCGTCGGTGACGAACACTTCGCCGTGCTGGAACGGACTCATCGTGCCGGGATCAACGTTGATATAAGGGTCGAGCTTGAGCATGGTCACGTTCAAACCGCGCGATTCGAGGATGGTGGCAATAGAAGCGGCGGCGATACCTTTTCCGAGTGAAGATACGACGCCGCCGGTTACGAAAATAAATTTAGTCATGATGCAGTACCCATGTTGGAATACGGAATTTTACCTTTAAGCGGGTTTTCTGGCAAACGCGGGAAGCCGACGCCGTCCGAAAGAAACCGCCCGAATATAACGAAATCATCTTTTTTTAAAACCAAGCATTCTTTCCCATTTTCAGACGACCTCATTAAAGTAACGAGCAATCCGAGAATTAAGGAAAGAACCATGACCGCAACCACCGCCCCGCTTTTGCGCTTCATCACCGCCGGCAGCGTCGACGACGGCAAATCCACCCTCATCGGCCGCCTGCTCTACGACAGCAAAACCCTGCTGACCGACCAGCTCGACAAACTCAACCGCGCCGCCGAAAACAGCGAAACGCCCGACTTCGCCAGCCTCACCGACGGCCTTGCCGCTGAGCGCGAACAAGGCATCACCATCGATGTTGCCTACCGCTATTTCGCCACGCCCAAGCGCAAATTCATCATCGCCGACACGCCCGGACACGAACAATACACCCGCAATATGGTAACGGGCGCATCGACCGCCGATGCCGCCATCGTCCTGATAGACGCAACGCGCGTCGATTTTTCCGGCAGCGAACCCGTCCTCCTGCCGCAGACCAAACGCCACAGCGCGATTCTGAAACTCTTGGGCTGCCCCAATATCATCGTCGCCGTCAACAAACTCGACCTACTCGACTTCGACGAAACCAAATATCAGGCCATTACCGCAGCCTACCGCAAACTGGCGGAACAAATCGGCCTCCAAGCCCAAATCCACTTCCTGCCCATCAGCGCGTTAAAAGGCGACAACATCGTCAACGCCAGCAGCCAAACCCCGTGGTATCAAGGTTTGCCGCTGTTACCCCTGCTCGAAAGCCTGCCCGTCAACCGCCAAAACGCCGCCGACCAAGCCGCCCATTTCCCCGTGCAGCGCGTCGCACGGCAAGACGGCAGCAGCAGCGACGACTTCCGCGGCTATCAAGGCAGATTGGAGGCAGGCCGTCTGAAAACCGGTGACGAAGTCAAAATCCTGCCTAGCGGACATGCCGCCAAAATCGCCGAAATCTACAATCCAAACGGCAAAACCGAATCCGCCGAAGCAGGCGAAGTACTGACCGTCACGCTTGATACCGACCTCGACATCTCGCGCGGCAACAGCATCGCCGCCGCCGACAGCCCCGTCGCGCCCGAACAGCAGTTTCAAGCCGCACTGTGCTGGTTCGACGACATCCCGCTCAACCTGCGCCGCAAATACCTGCTGAAACACACCACCCAAACCACCCCCGTCAAAATCAGCGCAATTTCCTACGTTTGGGACGTGAACACCCTCAGCCGCGTCGAATCCGCCGACACGCTCAAACTCAACGACATCGGCAGCGTCAGCCTCAAAACCCAGCAGCCGATTGCCGCCGCGCCCTACGAAGAAAACCATGCCCTCGGCGCGTTCATCCTGATAGACGAAGCCACCAACCACACCGTCGCAGCAGGCATGATACGCAAGGCTGACCAAGCGGACAGTTTTGAAATTTGAAACAAGGGCATCTTGAATTGAAGAGGTCGTCTGAAAAACCGAAACAAGGGTTTTCAGACGACCTCTTTATAGTGGATTAAATTTAAATCAGACAAGGCGACGAAGCCGCAGACAGTACAGATA
>NZ_KV821518.1:0-1231 GCF_001815675.1 Neisseria sp. HMSC065D04 | reverse complement strand
ACGCCGTACTGGTTTAAAGTTAATCCACTATAGTTTGGCAGATTAAGGCAGGGAATATGGCAGGTCGGTTTTAAGCCCTGCGGCGTTGCCTCGTCCTTATCCAACGCGGTGGGAAATCACAGTGAATTAAAATAACGAAATCGCGGCATGGCATTTTTCATTTGGATACATGACAAAAGGTCGTCTGAAAATCCAAAATCGGATTTTCAGACGACCTTTGCCTTACTTGAACCACCTTAGCAGGCGGACATCATGACCGCTAAGGTATGGCTTACCTTTTAGAAAATCAGGCTTTGGGTTTCAACGCCGCCGCTTCTTTGGCGAGGCGGGTGATGGTGTCCCAGTCTTTGTCTTTAACGGCTTCTTTCGGGGTCAGCCATGAGCCGCCGACGCACAAGACATTAGGCAGCGCCAAGTATTCGGGGGCAGTTGCCAGGCTGATGCCGCCGGTCGGACAGAAGCGCACGTCAGCGTAAGGGCCGTACAGGGCTTTGAGCATGGCTTTGCCGCCAACGACTTCGGCAGGGAAGAGTTTGAGGGTATCGATGCCGTGTTCCAAAGCCAGTTGGACTTCGCCCGGAGTAGCAACGCCCGGAATCAGGGGGATGCCGCTGTTGTGGCTGGCTTTGGCGAGGGATTCGTGCAAACCCGGGCTGATGGCGAAAACCGCGCCTGCGTCTTCGACGGCTTTGAGCTGTTCAGGGTTGGTAACCGTACCCGCGCCGACGATGGCGTTGGGCACTTCTTTGGCAATCAGGCGGATGGCGTCGAGGCCGACGGGGGTGCGCAGGGTGATTTCGAGGGTGGGGATACCGCCTTCGACAAGGGCGTGGGACAAATCGACGGCGGTGCTTAAGTCGTCAATCGCCATGACGGGCACAACTGCACCGGCAGTCAGGATTTCGCGTGGGGTCAGTTTGGACATTTCGATTCTCCAGGTGGGATGGGGTTGTCGTTTTTGTTGAGGTCAAACGGGATGGGGTTTTAAGTTTCAGACGACCTTTGGGACTGCATTCGGATACCTGTATCCGACAAATGCCCCTGATAACGTCGGATTCGAGAATCCGACCTACGTCTTTGGTTTTCGCGGGCAAAGCACGCTACGTCTGATGCGTTCAAACGGGATGGCGGTTTAAGTTTCAGACGACCTTTAGGGGCTGTATTCGGATACTTGTATCCGATAAATGTCCTGATAATGTCGGATTCAAGAATCCGACCTTGTATATCGAAA
>NZ_KV821517.1:0-482 GCF_001815675.1 Neisseria sp. HMSC065D04 | reverse complement strand
CCCGCCGTACCGTCAGCATGATTGACGGTAAAGTCAGGAGCCGCAACGGAACCATCCGCACCAACAGTCGTATTCAGCGCTGTTGCCAACGGTTTGATTTGGCTGACATTCACTCCGTCGGTGTCGTCCGTACCTTTGGCTACTTTGGTAATCTTATTGCCGCCGTTGTTCAGACCGGAAGTAGTCAGTGACACTTGGTTCGGAGAACTGTCATCACCAATCTTCAGACCGTCGGTCGTCAGTACGCTGTTACCTGCGGTAACTTTAGGCGTGGTCAGTCCGGCAGCGGTCAGAATGCTGTCGCCAACTGTTACTTTGTTGAACTCAACCTCTTCCGCAGTCGCTACGGTGATGTTCTTACCGTTGCGGGTCACGGTGATGTTCTTGCCTTGTTTGATGGCTACTTCATCATCAGGATTGATTTTTTCAGACGACGTTTCTTCGTTGACTTTCAGCTTCCAGCCTTTCTCGGCAGTCTCTTT
>NZ_KV821516.1:359-27618 GCF_001815675.1 Neisseria sp. HMSC065D04 | reverse complement strand
ACGCCGTACTGGTTTAAAGTTAATCCACTATACCATGAAAAAACGCACCTTGTAATAAGGTGCGTTTTGATTTGTACGGCTTAGAATTTGGCGCCGGATTGGTTTGCCATATAGTCAACCGCCGCTTTGACTTCGTCATCGCTCAGGCTGGTGTTGCCGCCTTTTGCCGGCATGGTGTTGAAGCCTTCGAGTGCATGTTTATGCAGGGTTTCTTTGCCTTGTTTGATGCGCGGAGCCCAATCATCATTTTTACCGACGACCGGAGCGCCCGGGATGGTACCGCCGTGGCACATTTTACAGTTGGCTTCGAAAACGGCTTTGCCGTCCACTTTGGCGGACGAGGCATCTTTTTTCTCGTCGGCAGGCGCAGCTTCTGTTTTTTCAGCCGGTTTGGCTTCAGAGGCAGGAGCTTCTTTTACTTCTGATGCGGCTTTGGCGGCAGTATCTTCTACTTTGCTCGCCGCTGCTTGAGCAGAAGATGCAGCAGCATCGGTAGCAGAAGCCGCAGCGTCTTTAACCTCGGAAGCTACAGCAGAAGCCGCTTCCTTAGTTTCCTGTTTGGCTTCTTGGGAACAAGCCGACAAAGCGGCCATCATCATCGCAGCAATTAGTAATTTGTTCATGTTCTATCCTTCTTAAATTTTTTAGTTAAGGTACTGTTTTATAAAACAGCTGAAAAAATTCTAACACACATCATTTTCATGTTCCCGCCAATGTAGTGGGTTGTAGTAACAAATATTGGCATAAGTCATATTTTGTTCTGAAAAAAGGCGGAAAATGTTGACACCCACACAATCATTCCTATATAGCCTCCAGCTTATTGGGCGGTTTGAACCTTGTTTGCTATGCCTTTAAATCCGCTCAAATCCTGCCCAATTTCAAAATCCCGGCTTTAAAAGCCGGTTTTTTATGGGCACGCCATTTCATCCTAACTCATGCTCAAACCAATCAATCCCTATTTTCTTTCATGCAAAAAGGTCGTCTGAAACTCTACATCAGGTTTCAGACGACCTTTTTATAGTGGATTAACTTTAAACCAGTACGTCGTTGCCTCGCCTTGCCGTACTATCTGTACTGTATCTGCGGCTTCCGCCTTGTCCTGATTTAAATTTAATCCACTATACCTTATCCGCCAGCCTCAAAACATCTTTTTCATGGCTTTCTGAATAAGGTCGAGTTGTTTTTTATATTCGCGGCAATGAGGGCATATCAGCAGGTGGCTGCCCAGAAAAACGCGCTCGGGAACGGTCAGGCGGGTTTCGTCCTGTTTTTTGGAGAGCAGGTAGGCGGTTTTGCGGCATTTGTTCATCGTGTTTTCCTAACGGGCTTAACCGGCATGTTCTGCATTGCCGAACCATTTGATTTGCAGGCATTGGCGCAGGGTTTCGCGGGCGCGGTGCATGATGGTGTGGTAGTTGGACATACTGATGCCGCATTGCTCGCGGATTTCGTCGGATGAGAAGCCGAGGATTTCCTTCATGGTAAACACGCGGGCGGTGTTTTCGGGCATTTGGTAGAGGCAGGTTTGCAGGATTTCACGAAACTCTTTGTTGTCCAACGTTTTTTCGGGCGAGGCCCAAGTTTGCGGATGGCCGTCCGCCGTCCAATGCCCGTCTGATGCAAACCGTTCTTCAAAGATTTCGTCCAACATTTCTTCCGCAGGTGTGGCGAATACTTCGCGCTGCCGTCTGATCTGGCGCAGGCAGTCGGTAATTTTGTTTTTCAGAATGGCAAACAACCAGCTGCCCACTTGTGCATCTCCTTTAAAACCTTCGGCAGCGCGGTAGGCGGAAAGCATGGTTTCCTGCACAAGGTCTTCCGCCAAATCGGGGCGGTCGGGCAACTGGATGCGGGCGAAACGCAGGAGCAGCTTGCGGGATTCGGCAAGCTCGGCGTCAGTCAATTCGGGTAGGGACATAATGTATCAGCATTGAATGAATTATGGCTGTGAACTTCTGATTTTACGCTGATACTGAGCATTCGTGTTATCAAATACATAAATGATTGACGTAGCTTTTTTGTTTCTCAGTAACCGGTTACGCGTTTTCAGACGACCTGCCAAGCCTTTTAGCGGGTCTTTACCCCCAATATAAAAAAGGTCGTCTGAAAACGACAAAAACCGCCGATATTTCGATTTCTTCCCCATCTTTGCCCTTTCCTTCGGGAAGGGGGTACGATAGTGCCTTTATAGGAATTTCCTGCCCACTACGTCAATTCGATCATTTCAGACGACCTCGGCTGATGTGGCAACCAAAATGCCTTGTTCCAGCCAATCTGCCCATTTTTGCCTTAATGCGTCCTGCCAGCCGCTTTCAGACGACATGAACTCTGCCAGCATGGTTTGCAGGCCGTTCAGGGAGGTGGGCGTGTCTGCCAGCGTTTCCAGCAATAATGTGTCGAAATCGTCGAGGGTTTGGTACATCACGTCGTCTTCCTTATCGCGCCACACCAAAACGGCGGTTTCCGCCTCCTGCAACTCGTCGGTCACGTCATACTGATAACGGCGGACAAAGGCGGCGGGAGAAAGGGTGTACGCCAAATCGTCTGAATCGGCGGGCGAGGCTTGGCTGTCGGTTTGGGCGACTTCAGCGAGCAGTTGGGTATGTTCGAAGTCCATCAGTGCCAAGAGGTCGTCTGAAAGCGGCAGGCTCTGGCAGTATTGGAGGAATTCGCCGGCAATTTCTTGGAAATAGGGGGTTTGGGCGCGCGCGTCTCGGATGAAGCCTTCTTTCAGACGACCCCATTCTCCGCTGTCGAGATACTGCTGCGTTTCGGTATAACAACGGTCGATGAAGCTGTGGATATTGTTGCGTATCAGGCGGATATAGACGTTCAGGCGGTCTTGCGGCAAGCCGGCGGCGGCTTCGCCCTCGCGTATGGCTTGGGCAAAGTGTTGTTGATATTGGGCGGAGGTTTCAGGCTGCACGGCGGTATTCCTTTCCGGCACGCGTTTGATAGTCGGCGATTTTGGCGACTTCGGCTTCGAGTTCGGCAAAAGGCGGGAAATTGAAATCGCGTTCCAACAAAGTAGGCGGGATGGTCGGCAGCTTGGTGTAGGCGAGTTCGAGCAAGTCCCAAACGGTCGGTAAAACCGCCGCGCCGTGGGTATCAATCAACAGCTCGGGCGTTTCGACGTCGTGTCCGGCGATGTGGATGTAACACACGCGCCCTGCGTCAACGTTTTCTAAAAAAGCCTCTGGCGACAACAAGCCGTGATTGACGGCGTTGACGTAGATATTGTTCACATCGAGATGAATGCCGCAATCGGCTTCGCGAGCAACGGCGTTGAGAAACTCGACTTCGTTCATTTCGGCAAGCGGGGAATGCAGGTAGTAGGAAGTGTTTTCTACGGCGATGCGGCAGCCCAATCGGTCTTGTACTTCGCGGATACGCTGCGCGGTATGCTGCACCATTTCTTCGGTGAAGGGCAGCGGCAACAGGTCGTAGAGATGGCCGCCGTCGTGGCAGTAGCTCAAATGGTCGGAGAAAAATGTGCAATCGTAACAGCGCATCATTTCTTTGATTCCGTCTATCAAGGCGGTATCCAGCGGGGCTTGTCCGCCCAGCGACATGGATAATCCGTGCAACGCCAATGGCAGCCGTTCCGCCACGCGGTCAAACTGTTTGCGCGCCCTGCCGCCCATTTTCAGCCAGTTTTCGGGTGCGGCTTCGATAAAGCGTATCGGACTGTCGTCTGAAAGCGAGAGGAAGTCTTCCGCCAAGTCGCGGCGGTAGCCTAAGCCTGCGTGTTGAATCATGATGTTGCTCCGTTTTGGATGGTGTTCCGACGGTTTTGGTAAGAAATTGCTGTCAAAATCAGATAAAAAGCCGCATTTATCAATAAAATGCGGCTTTTTGTTCTAAATTATTTAGAACCGCATTTGCCTTCGCCGCATTTGCCTTCAACTGCTTTAGCTTTGGCTTTTGCTGCTTTGGCGTTTTTAGCGGGGGCTTTTTTCACGGTTGAACCGCATTTACCCTCGCCACATTTGCCTTCGCCTGCTTTAGGAGCAGCGGCACCGCATGAACCTTCAGCAGCTTTAGCCGCACCGCAAGAGCCTTGGGCAGCTTTTTGAACGCCTGCTTTGCTGCTTACCGGTTTGTCAGCGGCAACAACGCCGGCAGCCAAAGACAAAGACAAAGCACCTGCAAGGGCAGCGGCTACATTTTTTTTCATATTGATTTCCTTTTCAAAGTATCAAGTTAAACAGATTAAGAATTTGAGTTGGCGCGTTTAAAGTCCGCTCCACGACCTTTTTTATTGATTTCCGACGCGGCATTTCGGGCAAAAACGTTTTTTCAACAACGCATCCAACGATAAACAGCCCGCGCCTTGAAGCAGAATCGGGATTAAAACCACGATATAAATCAAAGCCATTTTATAGCCGTTGTCGCAGACATTATAACCCGCACCCGCATGGACTGCTGCCCACGCCACTGCCGTTACAATGATCAACCCTAAGGCGGACAGGCGGGTTGCCAATCCTAAAAGCAGCAAAACCGGAAAAACCAGCTCCGCCCACATCGCCAAGTTCCAATTCACGCTGTCGGGCAGCAAATTGAACGGAAAGGGGAATTGGTCATTGATTTCGGCAAACCAGTTTTCGCCGCTCCATTTCTGCATACCTGATTCCCAAAATTCGTAAGCGGCAAACAGGCGCAAAGCCAATAAACCTAAAGCCGATTGCCACGGGGCTGTCGTATTCATTTTCATGATAACCGTTTCATAAAATCATTTCATGCCCGATTAGACGCGGCAGTCTGAAAATGCTTACAAGCGAATTGAAAAAATTTTGTTTGTTATTGTTTTATAATGATATTAATATTCAGAAGGTCGTCTGAAAACCTTTATACAGGGTTTTCAGACGACCTTTTTCTGTGTCTTTTTAACGGTCAATCCGCCGTGCAGATTTCTATGATTTCTTCGCCGTATTGGTCCAACCATTCCCCGCTCACGCCCTCTATTTTGGAAAGCGTCGTCAAGGTTTGCGGCCAGGCTTTGGCGATGGCGCGTAAAGTCTGTTTTTTGGCGACGGCATGCATCTCTCCGCCTTCATATCGGGCGGTATCGAGACACCATTGGAACAGGCGGCGGGCGAGCTGGCGTTCTGCCTGTTTCGGCTCGGAAAGCCCGTCTGCGTAGGGGCGGCAGATGTCGAGTATTGCCTGCCCGTATTGGGCAATTCTTTCGCTGCCGATGCCGTAGATGCCGAGCAGGTCGGCTTCTTCGGCGGGCGTGAAGACGACAAGGTCGGTCAGGCTGATGTTGGAAAGGATTTTGCCCAAGGCGCATTGTTCGGCGGCTGCCTGCTCGGCACGCCAAGTTTCCAGCTTTTGCTGTAATTGCTGTTCACGCTCGGTTTGAGGGATGAATAGGGGTTCTTCGCTGGTCGTTTGTCCGCTTTGGTTTTCGGCAGCGTTCCCGCAGACATTGAGGATGTCGATGCCGAATTTGTTGATTTTTGCCTCGCCTAAACCGTAGATTTGGTGCAAATCTTCCAGCGTTTGCGGCATTTTTTCGACGATGTCGCGCAGGGTTTTGTCGCCGCAGACGACGTAAGCGGGAACTTCTTCGGCATGGGCGCGCTGCTGCCGCCAATGCCGCAATGCCTGCCATAGGCGTTCTTCGCGTTCGGTACGCAGCCAGTTGTCTTTGGGCTTTTGAGTGGCAGCTTTTTCGCGGCGCAGCGGGCGCAGCATGACTTCGGTTTCGCCTTTAAGGACTTTTTTTGCGGCTTCGGTCAGTTGCAATGCCTGATATTGGGCGGTGTTGACGGTGAGGTAGCCGAGGCTGATGCACTGGCGGATGACGCTGCGCCATTCTTTGTCGGTTTGCGTGCTGCCGATGCCGAAGGTAGAGAGTTTGTCGTGGCCGTTGCGCTGTATCCAGTCGTCGCTTTTACCGCGCAGCAGGTTGGTGATATAGCCGGCGGCAAAGCGTTGTCCGGCGCGATACACGCAACTGAGGAGCTTTTGTACGAGGACGGTGCCGTCGAAGCGTACGGGCGGATGCAGGCAGTTGTCGCAATGGCCGCAGGGGGCGGATTCTTCGCCGAAATGTTTGAGCAGCAAGACGCGGCGGCAGGCGGCGGTTTCGCAGACGGACAGCATGGCATCGAGCTTCTGCATTTCGATTTGTTTCTGCACTTCGTCGCTGTTGCCTTCGGCGATGCGTTCGCGCAGCAATACCCAGTCGTTCAGCCCGTAACACAGCCAACTCACGGCAGGCAGCCCGTCCCGCCCGGCGCGGCCGGATTCTTGGTAGAAATGTTCGACGCTTTGGGGCATATCAAGATGGGCGACGAAGCGCACGTCCGGTTTGTCTATGCCCATACCGAAGGCAACGGTGGCGACGACGATAATGTTGTCTTCGCGGGTAAAACGGCGTTGGTTTGCTTCGCGCACTTCCATGCTCAAGCCGGCATGGTAGGGAATCGCGTCCAATCCGTTTTCGCAGAGGAATTGGGCGATGTCTTCGACTTTTTTGCGGCTTAAGCAATAGACGATGCCGCTTTGCCCTTCCATTTCTTTGCGGATGAAGTCGAGAAGCTGCTTTTTGCCGTTGTTTTTTTCGATAACCTGATAATAGATATTCGGGCGGTCAAAGCTGGAGATGAATTCGGGCGCGTCTTCGAGATGGAGGAAATGTTTGATGTCGGCGCGGGTCGCCGCATCGGCAGTTGCAGTCAGGGCAATGCGCGGCACCTGCGGATAGCGTTCGGCAAGCAGCCCTAATTGCTGGTATTCGGGACGGAAATCGTGCCCCCATTGGCTGACGCAATGCGCTTCGTCTATGGAGAAAAGGCTGATGGTTTGCTGGTCGAGAAAACGTAGGAAACGGTCGGTAACAAGCCGCTCCGGTGCGACGTAGAGCAGTTTCAGACGACCTTGGGCGAGTTTGTCCGCCACTTCGCGGGCTTCTTCCACCGTTGTACTGCTGTTGACCGCTGCTGCTTCTATGCCTGCAGCGTGCAGGCTCGCTACTTGGTCGTTCATCAGGGCGATCAGCGGCGAAACGACGATGGCGACGCCTTCGCGCATCAGCGCGGGAATTTGGTAACACAGCGACTTGCCCCCGCCCGTCGGCATCAATACCAACAGGCTTCCGCCGCCTGCCAATGTATTGACGATAGCCTCCTGCTTGCCGCGAAATTCGGGATAGCCGAATACTTCGTGCAAAATCTGTTGGGCGGAAGGCTGGAGCATGATGGTTCCGTAGGGAGGGAAAAGCGTTATTTTAGCGGTTTTAGACACTGCCTGCATGGGTGATATTTGAGTTATCCACATGAGGTCGTCTGAAAACGGGTTATGCTTGGTTGGGTATCGCAGATTGATTTTTAATTGAGACAAGATGGCGGAACTGCTGACAATGCAGATAGTAGGAAACCGGCTCACTCTTTGCTTTGGAAACGGAGAAAACCGTTTTCTTTAAACTCAGACGAGGAGGCATACTGGTTTCAAGTCAATCGACTAGAAAACCTGCTTTCAGACGACCTTTTCATTTTTTGGCGGTTTTAAGACTTTGCAAAGCCGATTTACTGCCCCGCCGTCTTCGCGCATAATACGGCAGTCTAATAATTTATCCTAAGCAACCGAAACTTATGAACATCAAACACTTTTCCCTTATTTCGACTTTATCGGCAGCCCTGCTCCTGAGCGCCTGTCAAACGACTACGACCACAAGCGGCGGCGTCAGCGGCAACTGGGACAACATCGGCACGATTTCCGACGGCAATATCAAAGTGGCGATTGATAAAAACAGCATCAAGAAAAACGGTACTTTGGTCACTTTCCGCGATAGAAAAACCGTATCGAAGATGAAAGAAGAACGTTTCGTCAACACGCCTGCCTACAAAACTGCCATTGGCGACTGGGAAATCCATTGCACCAACAAGACCTACCGCCTGACCGCTTTGCAGCTCCTCGACGAACACGGCAAAGAAATTTCCAAACACAGCTACACCGCAACAAATATCCGCCCGATGAGCGTGATGAACGGTACGATCACTGAAAAACAATTCGAAGCCGTATGCGGCAGCAAGCTCTGATACTCAACTTATCTACATACTTATCCACAAGATAGTCAAATCAAAAGGTCGTCTGAAAACCATGAATATGGGGATTCAGACGACCTTTTTGGTTTTTTCGGGAAAGTTATATTCAGGATTATCCACATTTTCTCAAATAAGCGGTTTATCGGTTCAAACCACAATTCCTAATCATCCCACCCATCCGATTTCTAACGCAAACGGACACCTGTTTCCCCATCAATAATCTGACTCGGCGACCTTTGTTTGCCGATTAAACCGCCGACTACCCATACATTCCTTCCAAACTGCCTTCTCACTTCCCGCTCCGTCTTACACGCGCGTTTGCCTGCGCGGTTGCATGAAGTCGAGACCAAAGGCGTTTTCAAAGCCTGACACAAGCGGCGCGCACCTGCATGGGCAGGAACCCTGACCGCCAGTTTGCTGCGTCCTTTTCCGCGCAATGCGGGTAAAACGTCAGCAGCCGCAGGAAGCAGAAAGGTTTTGGGCGCAGGCCATTCGTTTCTGAGCATGGTTTGAATGTTTTCAGACGACCTTTTGAGTAGGGGCTGTAATTGCTCTAATTGGTTGCCAATGACAATCATGCCTTTATGTTGCGGTCTTTTTTTCAGATGAATCAGTCGGTTGAGCGCTTTAGGCAAGGTCGGGATACAGCCTATGCCGTAGCAGGACTCGGTAGGATAGGCGACCAAGCCGCCTTTTTTAAGATGGGATTGCAGCTTGCGAAGCGTCGAAGCTGAAAGGATTCTGGGGAATTGCATGATAGGGAAGGTCGTCTGAAACACAATCACGTTTTCAGACGACCTGTTTCTTTGATTAACGGTTGATGGCTTTATCGGCAATGTCTTTACGGTATTGCATACCGTCGAAGCTGATTTTTTCCAATGCGCTATACGCCTTGGCTTTGGCTTGAGCCACATCGTCGCCCAATCCTACGACGCACAATACGCGGCCGCCGTTGGTCAATACGTCACCTTTCTCGTTTGCCGTTGTGCCTGCATGGAAAACTTTGCCGATTTGGTTGGCAGCATCCAGACCGGAAATAACATCGCCTTTTTTAGGCGTTTCGGGGTAATTTTGCGCCGCCAGCACCACGCCTACGGCAGTTTGCGGGTTCCATTCTGCAGTTATGCCATCGAGTTTGCCGTCTATTGCCGCTTCGACCAAATCCGACAAGTCACTGTTCAGACGACTCATAATCGGCTGGGTTTCGGGATCGCCAAAACGGCAGTTAAACTCAATCGTATAGGGTGCGCCGCTTTGATCAATCATCAAACCTGCGTACAGAAAGCCGGTAAACTCATGCCCTTCCGCTTTCATACCCGCCACGGTCGGCAAAATAATCTCGTTCATCGCGCGCTCGTACACGGCAGGCGTTACCACAGGTGCGGGGCTGTACGCGCCCATACCGCCCGTATTCGGGCCTTTATCGCCGTCTAAAAGACGCTTGTGGTCTTGGCTGGTTGCCATAGGCAATACATGATTGCCATCAACCATGACGATAAAGCTCGCTTCTTCGCCTTGCAGGAAATCTTCAATCACAACGCGCGCGCCGGCATTACCCATCTTGTTGCCTAGCAGCATATCGTCAATCGCAGCATGCGCTTCATCCAAAGTCATCGCCACAATCACGCCTTTACCTGCCGCCAAACCATCGGCTTTGATGACGATGGGCGCACCTTTCTGATTGACGTAATCATGTGCAGCATCGGCGTTTTCAAAAGTTTGGTATTGCGCGGTTGGAATGTTGTATTTCGCCATAAATGCTTTGGCGAAATCTTTAGAACTTTCCAGCTGCGCCGCATATTGTGTCGGACCAAATATTTTCAGCTCTGCGGCACGAAAATCATCCACAATACCCGCCGCCAAGGGCGCTTCAGGTCCGACGACGGTAAAAGCAATATTTTCTTTACGGCAGAATTCAATCAAATCCTGATGCGCAGTCAAGGCGATGTTTTGCAACTTGGGTTCAATCGCCGTACCGGCATTACCGGGCGCAACACATACTGTTTCCACTTTGGGCGATTGCGCCAATTTCCAAGCCAACGCGTGTTCGCGACCGCCATTACCGATAACCAGCAGTTTCATGTCATCTCCTTGACAAATATGTACTTTTAACGAAAACTCGATACAAGGGAACTTTTGTCCCATTTAAAGAAATTTTAGTGGAATCAAACAAAAGACCGCTTCATTCCACTCTGCAACCTATTTGACTTATCCACAAAATTAAAAAAGGACAAGCAACCATGCAAAAACGTATTGATGAAATCCAAAGCAAATACCGCGAATGGTGTCATCTACTACCGCAATTGGAAGAAGACATCCGACGTTGGAAACATGCCGTCGCTTTGATTCGCGATATGGACAATTTTTATACCCACGAGTATCAGGCGTGCCATCGGGCTATTGAAGACGGGGCAGAACTGGATTTGAGTACGGAAGGCGAATACAGCATTATGAGTGAAGATGCGTTATGGAACGTGCTGGGCGAATTCCATCAATTGGCCTGGCTATATTTGCGCTCCAGCGTCGATGCCTTAGACAGATATACGCAAGAAGATTTATGAGAGAAGAGGTCGTCTGAAATACCATCCAAAGCATTTTCAGACGACCTTTTCATTCAAAAGGCTTTTCCGTATTTAATTCAATTTGCCGAGTATTCTTCCAAGCCGAAACACAGGCCTCATAATTTGCCAACGACAAACTTACCGTCAATCGACAATCCAACTGTAAATCCTGCTCCAATATATCCGCCTGATATTGTTTGGCAATGCGTATCGCTTCATTCAAAAACGGATATTCACATTTCAGCCAAACGGTTTTTTCAATATTCTTTTCAACTACTTCCGCAACTGCCAATGCTTGAGCCGTTGCCTCTTTATACGCATGTATCAGACCGGGAACACCTAATAAAGTACCGCCGAAATAGCGGACGACCACAACCAAAACATCGGTTACGCCCACCGAATCAATCTGCCCTAAAATCGGCCGACCCGCGCTTCCTGACGGCTCTCCATCATCGTTGGCACGGAATTGCGTACCATCCACACCCAGACGATAGGCATAGCACCAATGCCGCGCTTTATGATGTTCTTCCTTTAACGGATCGAGATATTTTTTCACATCAGCCAATGTCCGAATCGGATAGGCAAATGCGATAAAACGGCTGCCTTTATCTTTAAACTCAGCCTGTGTCGGGGAAGTAATGGTTTTATAAGTCGTAATCATGCTGAAATGTTTTCAGACGACCTCATTAACAACAAGGTCGTCTGAACGTTTCACGTGAAACATCAATTTTTCAATGCTTCTGTTAATTGCGGGACGATTTCAAATAAATCGCCAACCAATCCGTAATCGGCCACATTGAAAATCGGCGCATCAGCATCTTTGTTGATTGCGACAATGACTTTGCTGTCCTGCATACCGGCAACGTGTTGAATCGCGCCTGAAATACCGATTGCAAAATAGAGCTGCGGGGCAACTACTTTACCGGTTTGTCCGACTTGCACGTCATTTGGCGCATATTCGGCATCAACTGCCGCACGGGATGCACCGATTGCCGCACCTAAAACATCTGCCAACGGTGTCAGCACTTCATTGAATTTTTCCGCACTACCCAACGCACGGCCACCGGAAACAATGACTTTTGCCTGAGTCAGTTCAGGACGATCGGAACGGGAAAGCTGACGGTTCACAAAACGGCTCAGGTTTTGAGCAGAGGTCGCTTCAACATTAACCGCCTCAGCATGACCACCTTGCGCCGCCGCTGCGTCAAAAGCTGTTGCACGGAAGGTCAGCACCAATTTTTCTGAATCGGCTTGCACGGTTTCAAATGCATTACCCGCATAAATCGGGCGCACAAAAGTCGTGTTATCCACAATCTCGGTCAAATCAGAAATTTGCGGAACGTCTAATAAGGCCGCTACGCGAGGCAAAAGGTTTTTACCGAATGTGGTTGCCGTTGCTGCAACATAGCGGTAATCCGCTGTCAATTTGACAACCAACGGAGCCAGTTCTTCAGCCAAACCTTCGGCATAATGGGCAGCATCCGCAACCAAAACTTTTTCCACACCCACTACTTGTTTCGCGGATTCCACTACGGCCGATGCGCCGTTTCCGGCAACCAATAAATCGACTTTGCCCAGTTTGGCAGCAGCGGTAACGGCATGCAAAGTGGCAGGATTCAACTGTTTGTTGTCGTGTTCAGCAATAATCAATACACTCATTTCAGTCTCCTCAAATCACTTTGGCTTCGTTTTTCAATTTTTCAACCAATTCGGCAACACTTGCTACTTTCACGCCTGCCTGACGCGCTTTAGGCTCGGCAAATTTCACCGTTTTCAGACGAGGTGAAATATCCGCAACCAAATCAGCAGGCGCCAGTTTTTCCAAAGGTTTTTTCTTTGCCGCCATAATATTGGGGAGTTTGACAAAGCGCGGCTCGTTCAAACGCAAATCCGCGCTGATAACAGCAGGCAGTTTCAATGCGATGGTTTCTTCGCCGCCATCGATTTCCCGCACGATCTGCACTTCGTCACCTTCAATTTGTACTTTGGACGCGAACGTACCTTGCGCCGCATTCAGCAAAGCAGCCAGCATTTGCGCCACTTGGTTGGCATCGTCATCAATCGCTTGTTTGCCCAAAAAGAAAATTTGTGGATTTTCTTTGTCCGCAACGGCTTTCAGCAGCTTGGCAACGGCCAGCGGCTCCAATTTAGTATCGGTTTCAACATGAATTGCACGGTCGGCACCCATCGCCAAAGCTGTACGCAACGTTTCTTCGCATTTTTTCTCACCCAAAGAAACCGCTACGATTTCGCTTACTTTTCCGGCTTCTTTCAAACGGACGGCTTCTTCCACAGCGATTTCGTCAAACGGGTTCATCGACATTTTGACATTGCCGATATCCACATCCGAACCATCGGCTTTTACACGAACTTTGACGTTGTAGTCCACTACGCGCTTTACTGCGACCAGTGCTTTCATTGAATTCTCCTAAAAAGAACGTTGCTTTCACCATCCAGCGGAAACCAAACCTTCTTCTCTATAAAATCAAATCCGTTTTCCTTAAAAACGAATTCATTCAGAAATCTTTCAGATAATGATTGCCGATTATACCATTTTTAAAGCATTTACTCAGGCTGAAGGATATACATTCCTGTACTCAACAAACTGGAAAATGTCATGCCGCTATATCAGTTTCAGACGACCTTTGAGCCTTCATCAGCAGCCACACAATCCATCAACGTTTGATAAACCAAATCCGCAGTCGGAATCTGCCCGATATTGCCCAAATTTTTTGCAACAGCCGAAACTTGAACGCCTGTTTTAATCGGATCAGTATCGGTATAAATACCGACCACAGGTTTTTCCAAAGCATTTGCCAAATGCAGCAAACCGGTATCCACACCGATAATTCCGACCGCGTGTTTCAGCAGATACGCCGCCTGCAATAAATTCATTTTATCGCACACAATGGCAAATGGCAGTCCGTCTGCAATTTGTCCGGCACGCGTTTTTTCAGTTTCATTTCCCCACGGCAGGTAAACGTTGCATTGTTGTTCTTCATTCAGTTTTTGCAGCAACGCCCGCCAGTTTTCCACAGGCCATAACTTACTGTCCCGGCTGGTCGCATGCAAAGCCGCATAATACGGCTGCTCTAAACTTTTCAGACGACCTGCTTCGGGAACGGTTAAACCGAATACCTGCGTTTCCGGCATTGCATATCCAAATACTTGGGCGAACAGCTCACGGTTGCGCCAAACGGCATTTTTCCCTTTCGGTACAGCGTATGTTTTCGCATACGTTAGCGCAGCCAATCCCTCGCGCGCGCTATTTTTATCTAAACCATAAATAGGGGATTTTGCCATTTTGGCGAAACACGCGCTTTTAATCAGACCTTGACTGTCCAATACAAAATCAAATGCTTCCTGCCGCAAGGCCTGTTTCAGACGACCTATTTCCCGCCAAGTTTCAGCCTGAAAGAGATGTTTTCGCCATTGCCGCCATTTCATCACATGGATTTTTTTTACGAACGGATGCAGGCGCGCAATATCTGCAAATCCGGCTTCACACAACCAATGCAGTTCTACATCAGGGCATTGTCGCGCCAAATCTTCGATTGCGGGCAAAGTGTGAATTAAATCGCCCATACTGGACAAGCGGACAAGCAAAATTTTCATATTTAAGAAGTGTGTTTCACGTGAAACAATTTTAACTTATTGATTATTAATATATTTTTTAATTTCTTCAGCGTTTTTTAAGATAATTGCACCGGCAGAACGCATTTCCTGCCATGCCGTTTCGATGGTATCCGGCGCAATGCCCCGACAAGCCGCTTCATTGACGATAACCTGCCAATTGCCGCCTTTTAGCAACTGCAAAACCGTTGTTTTCACACAATAATCCGTAGCCAACCCGCCGACAATGACCGTATCCGTATTTTGACAACGCAGCCATTCAATCAACCCTGTGCTCAGTTTTTCCTCAATATCATGAAAACACGCGCCGTAAGGATGCAATTCAGGATCAACGCCTTTCCAAACGCAATAATCGTATTCCTTGGCAGAAGGCAGCCCGTCCAACAATTCATAGCCGCGAGTACCGACCATCGCATGAGCCACCCAAGTCAAATCCGCATCGGGCAAACCTGTTGGCTTTAACATATCAACAGGGTTATCCACAAGCCATTTCGCTGCCGCATGATGCGCATCTTTCGTCATCACGCGCAAATCCGCCAAAGCGGCTTGGGCATTCAACTCTTCGACAATCAAATGCCCCTCGTTTACAGGCAGCTCTTTAGGACACAAAGGCGTAAAAGTTTTTTGTGCATCAACATCAATGGAAACAATCATTTCATCATTTCAAAGCGATTAAAATGCCCTGTATTATAACAAATTACTGCCCAAAAGCGGTAAAACCGGCTGTGATAAGATAACGTTTTTCCGAAAAACTTGTCCACAATCCTCATGACTTACACCATCGCCCCCATCGCCACCGCCCGCTCGCCCTACAAACAGAAATTCGGCGTCGCCCGTCAGCCCGGATTGGTTCCCGCCGCAGAAGTCTGCATCGAACTGAATCCCGAATTTACCGCAGACAGCGTACGCGGATTGGAACACTTCGATTATGTGTGGATAAGTTTTATTTTTCATGGTGTTTTGAATGAAGGCTGGGCACAAATGGTGCGCCCGCCACGGCTCGGCGGCAAACAAAAAATGGGCGTATTCGCCACACGCAGCCCCCACCGCCCCAATCACCTCGGACTGTCGCTCTTAAAACTCGAACGCATCGAAACCGGCAAACCCGTCCGCCTCTATTGTAGCGGCGCAGACCTGCTGGACGGCACACCAATTGTCGACATCAAACCCTACATCCCCTTTGTCGAATCCAAACCCAATGCCTCATCCGGCTTCGTCAGCGGCAAACCCGAAGAGCTTGAAGTCGTATGGCTTGAAAACATCGGCGCAGAAAATTTATCTGCCAGCACCCAAAACCTGATCAGCCAAAGCATAGCCCAAGACCCGCGCCCCGCCTATCAGAATATTCCCGAACGGATTTACGTCATGAATATTGCGGATTATGAAGTCAGGTTTCAAATCGAGGAAAACCGCGCGACGGTTATTGGGATAAGCCTTGTTTAAATTTTTAGTATCCGCTCCCATTCAAAAAGGTCGTCTGAAAACCAAATTACACGGCGAAATATGGTTTTCAGACGACCTCTTCAAAAAATTGGCATAAAACTTGCATGAAATTCAACCGAGAAATTTACGTTTCACCCAAAATTTGATTAAACATCAAAAGAAACAACCAGTAACGCGATTTTACCCGTGCCAAACACACGCTTGCCTGAAGACGATATACCATTGCTTTCATTTATGTCCGTATGAAATTGTTACAAAGTGACAATAAATGTCAACAGAATGAAAACGGCGGCGCACGGATAACATCGAATCTTGACCATGCAACGGCGGCCTGATTGAAATTGCCGCCACTAAAAAGGATTAACCATGAAAACGTCCCGCATCGCCAAAACCGCCCTTTACCTCGCTGCCGCAGCCGTATTGTCCGCCTGCGCCGGTAAAAGCCACGTTAAAGCCGATGGAACGACGGACAACCCCGTCTTTCCGAAACCCTACTCCGTAACCTTCAACAAAAACCAAGGCACATTCCCTACAGCCGATGAACTCGAACAGATGAAACCGGGTCTGAGCAAAGACGACATCTACAAAATCCTCGGTCGTCCGCACTACGATGAAGGTATGTTCGGCGTGCGCGAATGGAACTACCTCTTCCACTTCCGCACTCCCGGCGTTCCCGCCAATCCCGATATCGGCTCCAACGTAGAAGGCATTACCACTTGCCAATACAAAGTCTTGTTCGACAAACACAAATACGCCCGCAGCTTCCATTGGAAAGCCGTCTTCCCAGAAGATGCCGTCTGCCCGCCCGTACAAGAAGTTGCCCCACAACCCGCGCCCGAACCTCAAATCATCATCCGTGAGGTTGCGCCTGAAACACCCCACCGCATCCGCAGATAATAGGAAACCATGTTTAAAAGAATCATCCTCGGCGTATCGCTGCTGGCAGGGCTGAACAGCTTTGCAGCAGCCGATGCCGCCAAAGAATACATGCAACGCAAAAAAGTCATCGTCAACACCGCCAAAGCCGAGCTGTGCTTTGCCGACGATGGCCAGTGCCACCCCGTACTCATCGGTAAAACCACGCCCAAAGGCAAATTCGACATGCAGTTGATGAAGACTTCCAAACCCGGCTACGGCGGCGAAGTCATCGGCTTCAAGCAGGAAAAAGACTTCCTCTTCGCCCTGCACCGCGTTTGGACGCTCAAACCTTCTGAACACCGCATGAAACGCATCGCCTCCGATGTCGTATCCGACCGCATCATGACCAACGGTTGTATCAACGTAACCGACAAAGTGTACGACAAGCTGCGCAATTACTTCGTTTTGGAAGTGATTTGACGGGCTACTCCGCATAACAAGGATGCAGAAAGGTCGTCTGAAAACCCAAATCTCAGGGTTTTCAGACGACCTTTCATATAGTGGATTAACTCTAAATCAGGACAAGGCGACGAAGCCGCAGACAGTACAGATAGTACGGAACCGATTCACTTGGTACTTCAGCACCTTAGAGAATCGTTCTCTTTGAGCTAAGGCGAGGCAACGCCGTACTGGTTTAAAGTTAATCCACTATATTTAATCAAAGCGAATTTTATTCAATGAACACTTTAGATAAACCAAATCCATAGCGTGGGCTTTGCCCATGAAACCTACCGTTTAACCATTCGAATGGGGTGGTTGTCCTTGCATTTTATTTCGTGGGCAAAGCCCACGCTACACGTTGCTGCAACGGCAATCTGTCCCTTTTCCCATCGGACGGGGGAAGGTTAGGATGGGGGTGGCTTTGTGGGTTTAGTCGTTCAGTCCCTAGAGCTACCTTCTCCCCAGCCCTCTCCTGCCAGAGGGGAGAGGGGGTAGGTTGCAAATAAAAACAAGGTCGTCTGAAAAAATTTTCAGACGACCTTGTCTCTTACTTATGAATAATAACCTAACTAAATTACTATGTTCTATTCAATATTCCAAGCTCCTTTGTAATACATTCATACTCAATTGAAAATGCACCATTTCCTCCAACTCTATGCATATAGTGGATTAAATTAAACCAGTACGGCGTTGCCCCGCCTTAGCTCAAAGAGAACCTCTAAGGTGCTGAAGCACCAAGTGAATCGGTTCCATACTATCTGTACTGTATCTGCGGCTTCCGCCTTGTCCTGATTTAAATTTAATCCACTATATCTTTGAGAAATTGGGAAACAATTTCAGGATACATTCCATCTTCGTACAAACTCATAATTAATGGTTTAATAGCTTGATATCCCCAGCCAAACTCCTGGTTCATACGTTGCTCAAATTCACCATGTGAAAAATCAGGTTTTTTAGAAAATTCATTTAAAATATTAAATAATTGATTTGCTTTTTCATGATTAAAATTAATTTCGAGAAACCATTTATCTAAAGAGTTAATACTACCTGTAATAGCAAATCGTTTTAAAATTTCAAATTGAAATCTTTCAGTTTCATTCATATTTCTAATCCTTTAAAAAATTAATAAAATAGTCTTAGTGACTATTACTTATATTATATACACCATCCAAAAAAAGAACAATTTCATAATTTTTAATTTTATATCCCGTAATTACTAATGCTTAAATGTTTGTACACTAATTAAAAGGTCGTCTGAAAACCATGTTTTAGGTTTTCAGACGACCTTTTCTCTTACTTATCCACAGACTGGTTTACCCAATCCGAAATCTTTTAGATTTTGCCTGCGAAGTATTCCAAAGTGCGGACGAGTTGGCAGGTGTAGGACATTTCGTTGTCGTACCAAGCAACGGTTTTCACCAGTTGTTTGTCGCCTACGGTCATTACGCGGGTTTGGGTCGCGTCAAAGAGCGAGCCGTATTCGATGCCGACGACGTCGGAAGAAACGATTTGATCTTCGGTGTAGCCGTAAGATTCGTTGGCGGCAGCTTTCATCGCGGCGTTGATTTCTTCTTTGGTTACGGGGCGTTCGAGGACGGAAACCAATTCGGTCAGCGAACCGGTGGCAACGGGGACGCGTTGGGCGGAGCCGTCGAGTTTGCCGTTCAATTCGGGGATAACCAGACCGATGGCTTTGGCGGCGCCGGTGCTGTTGGGCACGATGTTGAGCGCGGCAGCGCGGGCGCGGCGCAAATCGCCTTTGCGGTGCGGCGCGTCAAGGGTGTTTTGGTCGCCGGTGTAGGCGTGGATGGTGGTCATCAGGCCTTCGACTACGCCGAATTCTTTTTGCAGGACTGCCGCCATCGGGGCAAGGCAGTTGGTGGTGCAGGAAGCGGCGGAGATGACGGTTTCGCTGCCGTCCAAAATGTCTTGGTTTACGCCATATACGACGGTTTTCACGTCATTGCCACCGGGGGCGGAAATAACGACTTTGCGCGCACCGGCGCGGATGTGGGCTTCGGCTTTGGTTTTGCTGGTAAAGAAGCCGGTACATTCGAGGACGACGTCTACGCCCAATTCGCCCCAAGGCAATTCTTCAGGATTCGGATTGGCGAAGACTTTGATTTCTTTGCCGTTCACCACGATGGCATCGTCTTTCAATTCGGCAGTACCTTGGAAGCGGCCTTGGGTGCTGTCGTATTTGAAAAGGTGCAGCAGCATATCGGCAGGGGTCAAGTCGTTGACGGCGACGACTTCGATGCCTTTGGCTTTTTCAATTTGACGCAATGCCAGACGGCCGATGCGGCCGAAACCGTTAATCGCTACTTTGATGCTCATTTTGATACTCCTGTCAGTAGGGAAAGGGATGAATTTCAATAAGGGCTATTGTAGCCTGAAATAAAACTACTACCTAGAATTACACGATGCTACTTTTAAAATGTTTGATTTAAATAAAAAAACCGTGAAATAGGTCGTCTGAAAATACAGATTGGTACGGTTTGTCCCCATATTTGGGGATAAATTTTGGTTGTTTTTAAAATTAATATGTAATTATTTAAAAAAAATGATGATAGTGATGAGTGTATCCCCGCTTTGTGGATAACCTTATTACTGATTGTATAATCAAATTGTTGCATTCATTTAAAGGCTGCGTTCAAGTTTTGTTTTTTATGAGAACAAAGTCGGATAATCTGTAATCGTTTGAATTTTTTTGTGGATAAAATCGGATTTTTCCACTCAGATTACACGGCATACTGTGGATAATCTTACCGGTACAAAGGGTCGTCTGAAAAATCTATGGTTCTGAAACGCCTACATTAGCAAATACTATTAAAAATAATGGATTATTTTTTCCTTTTTATCGTATTATCCAAACATCAAACCAATTATTGAATAAGGAGGCGGTTTATGCTGCAACGAACTTTGGCAAAATCCATCAGCGTAACCGGCGTCGGGCTGCATTCGGGCGAACGGGTCGCACTGACCCTGCATCCTGCGCCTGAAAACAGCGGGATTTCCTTCCGCCGTACCGATTTGGACGGCGAAATGGGCGAAACCATCAAACTTACGCCTTACCTCATCAACGATACGCGCCTGTCGTCCACTATCGTAACCGACAAAGGCGTGCGCGTCGGCACGATCGAACACATCATGTCCGCGCTGTCCGCCTACGGCATCGACAATGCGCTGATTGAGTTAAACGCGCCCGAAATCCCGATTATGGACGGCTCCAGCCTGCCGTTTATTTATCTTTTGCAAGATGCGGGCGTTGTCGATCAAAAGGCGCAAAAGCGGTTTTTGAAAATCCTCAAACCTGTCGAAGTCAAAGAAGCGGGCAAATGGGTGCGCTTTACGCCGTATGACGGCTTTAAAGTGACGCTGACCATCGAATTCGACCATCCGGTTTTCAACCGCAGCTCGCCCACTTTTGAAATCGATTTCGCGGGCAAGTCCTACATCGACGAAATCGCGCGCGCGCGCACCTTCGGCTTTATGCACGAAGTAGAAATGATGCGCGCCCACAATCTCGGACTGGGCGGCAATTTGAACAACGCCATCGTGATTGACGACATGGACGTTTTAAATCCGGAAGGTTTGCGTTATCCCGACGAGTTTGTCCGCCACAAAATCCTCGATGCCATCGGCGATTTGTATATCGTCGGACACCCGATTATCGGCGCATTCGAAGGCTACAAATCCGGCCATGCCATTAACAACGCTTTATTGCGCGCAGTTTTGGCGGATGAAACCGCTTACGAATGGGTGGAATTCGCCGACGACGAAGATTTGCCGTCTGCCTTCCATGAGCTGCCCGCGGCTTGAGATAAGACAGCGTACAAAAAGGCTGTGGATGATGGTTCGTCCACAGCATTTTTATTGAATAACTTAGAAGGTCGTCTGAAATCTTAAAACCAAGGTTTCAGACGAGTTTTTTTCTATAAAACGAAACAAAAAAACCATCTTCTGCCAATATTTCAACCTTGATTATCCACATGACTATCCAATCTATCCTTATGAAAAATAGAAAGATTATATTTTTTCTTAAATTTTATACACATTTTATCCACAAGCTTATCAGTGATCAATCGCCCATGACTTTACCTTCACGACGCGGGTCGGCACCGCCTAGCAAACCGTCTCTGCCGATTACAATGCCTTGCACGCCGGAATTCAAATCGCGAATTTGGACTTTGTAGCCCAGTTTTTCCAAGTCTGCCGCTTTGTCCGCCGCAGCGGTTTTTTCCTCGATTTCATACTGGCTGCCGCGATTGAGCATATTCGGCAAAGAGATTGCCGCCTGAATATCCATGCCCCAGTCGATATGCGCCACCAGCGTTTTGGCGACGAAACCGATGATGCGGCTGCCGCCGGGCGAACCGACCGCCATATAAGGTTTGCCGTCTTTCATCACAATGGTCGGTGCCATTGAAGAACGCGGCCGCTTGCCGCCCGCCACGCTGTTGGCAACGGTTTTACCGTCCGCGCCGACAGGGTTGAAAGCGAAATCGGTCAATTCATTGTTGAGCAGATAGCCGTTTGCCATCAGCCCCGAGCCGAACGCGTTTTCAATTGAAGTCGTCATCGACACGACGTTGCCGTCTTTATCCACAACCACCAAATGGCTGGTGGACGGCAGCTCTACCGCCATGCCCTGCGCGTATTTCTTGCCGAACTTACCCGCCTGAATGTTTTCCAACGCCTTGTCGGCTTGGCGGATTTCTTCGGCACGCGGTTTCAGATAAGCCTGCGAAATCAAGGCTCGGGTCGGAACGTTGACAAACGCGGGATCGCCGATGTAGTGATCTCGGTCGGCAAACGCAATCCGTGACGCATCGCCTATCCAACGCCAACTGTGGATATTTTCCGATCCCAACGCCTTCATATCCTGATTTTGCAACACGCCCAAAATCTCGCCCAAAGCAATCGCGCCCGAACTTGGCGCGCCCATGCCGCAAACTTCGTATTCGCGATAAGGTGCGCAAACCGGGTGACGCTCGATAACGCGGTAGTTTTTCAAATCTGACAAACTGATTTTGCCGGGGTTATCCACAGCACCGGTAACGGCACGGACAATATTCTGCGCCTGCGCGCCCTGATAAAACGGCGCGCTGCCTTTTTCCGCCAACAGGCGCACGGAGCGGGCAAATTCAGGGTTTTTCAACACCGTTCCCGCTGCCAAAGGCTTGCCGTCAGGCAGGAAATACGCGGCGGTTTGCGGATAGCGTTTCAAAGGCTCAAGATTCTGCTCGATGGATTTCGCCATGCGCGGTGAAACCATAAAGCCTTGTTCCGCCAAAGCAATCGGTTTGTCAAACAGACTTGCCCAAGGCAATTTGCCATAACGCTTGTGGACATCTTCCAGCAGCTTCGGAATCCCCGGCACGCCGACCGAACGGCCGCCGACCACTGCGTTCATAAAGCCCATCGGTTTGCCGTTTTCATCCAAGAAAAGCGCCGGCGTTGCCGCTTTCGGCGCCGTTTCTCGGGCATCAAACGTCGTCAGTTTTTTCGCCTTATTGTCCCAATACACCAAAAACGCGCCGCCGCCCAAACCGGAAGACTGCGGTTCGGTCAGACCCAAGGTCGTCTGCATGGCAATCATCGCATCTATCGCACTGCCGCCGCGTTTCAAAACCTCGTATCCCGCCTCAGTCGCCAACGGATTGGCAGACGCCGCCATATAATGCTTGGCGCGGATCAATTTCTGCTCGGTCAGCCCCGTCCCTTGTTCCGGCGCATGGTTATCCACAGCCGTCGGCACAGGCGCGGCATCAGATTTCTGCATCGGCTGGTGCGCGCACGCCGCCAAAACCAAAGCTGCCAACAGGTTTAAGCTAAAGGAAAATTTCATATCTGCTCCCTTTTCGTTGAGATATTTTTCAGACGACCTGCGGTTGAAAAACACAAAAGGTCGTCTGAAACATGAAAACCGATTGGACTGTTTATCTCTTCGGACAGTTCCGTTTGAGCCCTGTATAAAACCGGCAGGCTGTGTGCATAGCCGGAAAGTTATACACAAAACCAAACCGGATTTCAAAATTATCCACATCTGCAAACAAGGCAAACAGCAGTTTATCCGCATCCAAAATCTAAATTCAACTTATTGAACTGAAAAAGAAATAAAAGTTATACACAAGCAAATGCGCGACTCAATATAATCATCTATTTATTATTTAAAATCTTATTTATAGTTTGTTTCCCAACGCGCAGCCAAAGCCCGCAACGTAAAGGCATCTTTTCAAAAAATTAGATAGTTAAGGATTGTTAAACCTCTGTAAATCAGATAGAGTTACGGCTGATAAATTAAATTAATAATGGAGCTTCCATCAATGAAAGGCGATATCGGCGTCATCGGCTTGGCCGTTATGGGTCAAAATTTGATTTTGAATATGAACGATCACGGTTTCAAAGTCGTGGCGTACAACCGGACCACTGCTAAAGTAGACGATTTTCTCAACGGCGCAGCCAAAGGCACCAACATTATCGGTGCCTATTCATTGCAAGATTTAGTGGATAAACTGGAAAAACCGCGCAAAATCATGATGATGGTACGCGCAGGTTCTGTCGTGGACGACTTTATCGAGCAACTTGTCCCGCTTTTGGACCAAGGCGACATTATTATTGACGGCGGCAACGCCAACTATCCCGATTCCACCCGCCGCACGCACGAGCTGGCGGCAAAAGGCATCTGCTTTATCGGCGCGGGCGTTTCCGGCGGCGAAGAAGGCGCGCGTCACGGTCCGTCCATCATGCCCGGCGGCGACGAAGCCGCATGGCCGGCAGTCAAACCCATCTTCCAAGCCATTGCCGCCAAAACCCCGCAAGGCGAACCCTGCTGCGACTGGGTCGGTCGCGACGGCGCAGGCCATTTCGTCAAAATGGTGCACAATGGCATCGAATACGGCGATATGCAGTTGATTTGCGAAGCCTACCAATTCATGAAAGACGGCTTAGGTCTGAGCTACGACGAAATGCACCGCATTTTCAGCGAATGGAACCAAACCGAGCTGGATTCCTACCTGATTGAAATCACCGCCGCGATTTTGGGCTACAAAGACGAAAACGGCGAACCTTTGGTCGAAAAAATCCTCGATACCGCCGGACAAAAAGGCACAGGCAAATGGACCGGCATCAACGCCCTCGATTTGGGCATCCCGCTGACGCTGATTTCCGAAGCCGTGTTCGCCCGCTGCGTGTCCGCGTTCAAAGACCAACGCGTTCAAACCGGCAGCTTGTTCGGCAAAACCGTTACCCCCGTCGAAGGCGACAAAGCCGCATGGGTCGAAGCCCTGCGCCAAGCCCTGTTGGCATCCAAAATCATCTCCTACGCACAAGGCTTCATGCTCATCCGCGAAGCCAGCGAAAACAACGATTGGGCATTGAACTACGGCAACACCGCCCTTCTGTGGCGCGAAGGCTGCATCATCCGCAGCGCGTTCTTGGGCAACATCCGCGACGCATACGAAGCCAATCCCGATTTGGTGTTCTTAGGTTCTGATCCTTATTTCAAAGGCGTATTGGAAAACTGCCTGCCCGCATGGCGCAAAGTGGTCGCCAAAGCCATCGAATGCGGCATCCCCATGCCCTGCATGGCTTCCGCGATTACCTTCCTCGACGGCTACACCACCGAACGCCTGCCCGCCAACCTGCTGCAAGCCCAACGCGACTATTTCGGCGCGCACACCTACGAGCGCACCGACAAACCGCGCGGCGAATTTTTCCACACCAATTGGACAGGCAAAGGTGGCGATACGGCATCGACCACTTACGATATTTGATTTGTCTGAATCATCGAAAAGGTCGTCTGAAAACCATAAGTTTTGGGTTTTCAGACGACCTTTTTATTTGAACCTTTCAATTTGCGGCGTGGCATTTGTCTTCATTCCCAACTCTTTTATGGGAATCTCAGCGACAAATTTCGGTTTTAAAAACGGATGCTTGCGGGTGCAGAAGGGCGGTTAAAATACCCTGTAAAATCCACTGTTTGCGCACAACTTATCCACATTTTAATCCCAGTTTATCCCGTTGAATAAAAGCATGATTCATTCTATAGTGGATTTAACTTTAAACCGGTACGGCGTTGCCTCGCCTTGCTCTGATTTAAATTTAATCCACTATAAACACCATCCCTATACAAAAAGGTCGTCTGAAAATCTTGGAACTGATTTTTCAGACGACCTTTGGTGTCTTAACGGTATAAAAAGAAAAATGATTTAAAGCGTTTAATTTTTCCGCGCAGTAACAAATTCCGCCAGCAGCCGCAGATGCAGGGCTTTTGCGCCGAAGGGTTCGAGCAGGGCGGCGGCTTCGGCGGTCAGGGTTTCGGCGTAGGCGCGGGCGGCTTGCAGGCCCATCAGTTTGACGTAGGTGGGTTTGTCGTTGTCGCTGTCTTTGCCGGCGGTTTTGCCCAAGGTGGCGGTATCGGCTTCGCAGTCCAACACGTCGTCGATGACTTGGAATGCCAAGCCGAGTTTGGCGGCGTAGCTATCTAAGGTGCGGACGTCGTCTGAATCCAAATCGGGGCAGGCAAGCGCGCCCAATACGACGGCAGCGCGGATGAGAGCGCCGGTTTTGAGGCTGTGCATCTGCTCCAACTGCGCCTGATTCATGGCTTTGCCGACGTTGGCAAGGTCGATGGCTTGTCCGCCTGCCATGCCGAGGCTGCCGGATGCTTTGGCGAGCGTGGACAACATGGCGATTTGGCGTTCGGCGGGTAGTCCGGTCGGGCGGCTCAATACGTCGAAGGCTTGGGTTTGCAGCGCGTCGCCGACCAAAAGGGCGGTGGCTTCGTCGTATTTCACATGGCAGGTCGGTTTGCCGCGCCGCAGGCTGTCGTTGTCCATTGCGGGCATATCATCGTGAACCAAGGAATAGACGTGCACCATTTCAATCGCCGCCATGGCTTGCTCGACGGCGTTTTGGTCGGCATCGCTCAATTCGGATGCGGCGAGCACCAAGAGCGGGCGCAGCCGTTTGCCGCCGCCGAGGGTAACGTAACGCATGGCTTCGTGCAGCGTGTGCGGCACTTGGTTTTCAGACGGCAGGAAACGCTCCAGCAGCAATTCGGTCTGCGCTTGGGCTTTTTGCTGCCAGGCTTTCAATTCATTCGCCGGGTTCAAGGTTCAGCTCCTTCAGTTCGCCCGCATCCAATACTTGCAGCTTTTGTTCGACTTCCGCCAACTTGGTTTGGCAGTATCTGACCAGCTCGTTGCCTTCCTGATAGGCTGCCAGAGCGTCTTCCAGCGGCATTTCGCTGCTTTGCATGGACTGGGTCAGGGTTTCGAGGCGGGCGAGGGCTTCTTCAAAGGATTTGGGGGCTTTTTTCATGATGATGCGGGCAAAAAATCAAAGCGGTATTGTAGCATTTTATGGGCTGCTTCTCGGTCGGGAACGGAAAAAGGTCGTCTGAAAACCTGATTTCCAAGTTTTCAGACGACCTTTTGAGCTGATGATACGGTAAAAATCATTCTTTCAGAGCGGCGGCACCAAACGTACCGTTTTTAGATTCCAGAAGATGATCGAATCGGCCGGTAAGCTCTTCTGCTTGGGGGCCGAGGAACATACCCGACATGATTTTTTGTTCTTTCTCATCCACATGGAAGAAGCGGTTGCCGACGATTTGACCTTCCAGATTCACTTCATCAAATTCACCGTTTTCGGAATAAACCGCACCGGAGAGGGATTTGCGGCTAAAGTCCACCATAAAGATGGAGTTGCCGAACGTATTGGCTTGTCCGACATCGCTGTAAAGCGCATAACCGCGGTAAAAAGCCTGACCTTCTTGAGGCATCGCTGCTTCCGGAGTAATAACGCCTTGGTAAAACATATACGATGTATGGATGTCAGTATCTCCATTTTTCAAGCCATAAAAACCGTAGCGGCCGTATTTCAGATGAGTGGCGGCAACCAGGACAGATTTTTCGTTCACATTACCGAATACTTCAGCCCTTTGAGGCTCAGTTTCAGGCAACAGCGAAATTTTTTGTCCGTCCACCTCAAGAATATTGATGTCGCCGATATGGGAAATATCGTCGCCTTCCATTCCTGATTGGGAAATTTTGCTGTAATAGCCGTCAATTTGTTGGGTTGCAGCAGCAGCTTCGGCTGCTTTACGTTCAGCTTCTGCTTTAGCTTTTTCAGCAGCCTTACGTTCTGCTTCGACTTTAGTTTTCTCAGCCTCTTCAGCAGCCTTACGTTCTGCCTCAGCTT
>NZ_KV821516.1:0-259 GCF_001815675.1 Neisseria sp. HMSC065D04 | reverse complement strand
CTTTACGTTCAGCTTCTGCTTTAGCTTTTTCAGCTTCTTCGGCTGCTTTTCGTTCTGTTTCAGCTTTAGCTTTCTCGGCTTCCTCAGCCGCTTTGCGTTCTGCTTCTACTCTAGCTTTTTCAGCCTCTTCAGCGGCTTTACGTTCAGCCTCGGCTTTGGCTTTTTCGGCTTCCTCAGCGGCTTTACGTTCTGCTTCTACTTTAGCTTTTTCAGCTTCTTCGGCAGCTTTACGTTCAGCTTCTGCTTTAGCTTTTTCAGC
>NZ_KV821515.1:0-20136 GCF_001815675.1 Neisseria sp. HMSC065D04 | reverse complement strand
GTTAGATTCAAAATGCTTTTGTTCATTGATAACTATGACAGTTTCACCTACAACATTGTCCAATATTTCGCCGAACTCGGTCAGGAAGTCGTCGTCCGCCGCAACGACGATATTACGCTTGAAGAAATCGAAGCTTTGAAACCGCAATACCTCGTTATCGGGCCGGGTCCTTGTTCGCCGAAAGAGGCGGGTATTTCCGTCGCCGCCATGCGCCATTTCGCCGGCAAGCTGCCGATTATGGGCGTGTGCCTCGGGCATCAGACGATAGGCGAAGCGTTTGGCGGGGATGTGGTGCGGGCAAAAACGCTGATGCATGGAAAAGTTTCGCCCGTGTTCCATTTGAACAAAGGCATGTTCAAAGATTTGCCCGATCCTGTCACCTGCACGCGTTATCACAGCCTTGTCATCGCCCGCGATACGCTGCCCGATTGCTTGGAAGTAACCGCATGGACGGAAGATCAGGAAATCATGGGCGTGCGGCACAAGGAATACGCCGTCGAAGGCGTGCAGTTCCACCCCGAAGCCCTGTTGACCGAACACGGACACGATATGTTGAAAAACTTTTTGGAAGAATTTAAAGACTTCCAAGCGTCCGCCGCTTAAACCAAACGTCGTCTGAAAATTTTCAGACGACGTTTGACGTAAAAATACCCGTAAAAAGGATTGAACCATGATTACACCGCAACAAGCCATCGAACGATTAATCAGCAACAACGAATTGTTTTACGACGAAATGACCGACCTGATGCGCCAGATTATGAGCGGGCAGGTGCCGCCCGAACAAATCGCCGCCATCTTGACCGGATTGCGGATTAAAGTCGAAACCGTATCGGAAATCACCGCCGCCGCCGCCGTCATGCGCGAATTTGCCGCCAAAGTGCCGCTGGAAAATTCAGACGACCTCGTCGATATTGTTGGTACGGGCGGGGACGGTGCAAAAACCTTCAATATTTCCACGACTTCCATGTTTGTCGCCGCTGCGGCAGGCGCGAAAGTCGCCAAACACGGCGGGCGCTCTGTTTCTTCGTCCAGCGGCGCGGCAGACGTGATGGAGCAGATGGGCGCGGTGTTGAACATTACACCGGAGCAAGTCGCCGAAAGCATCCGTCAAACAGGCTTGGGCTTTATGTTTGCCCAAAACCACCACAGCGCGATGCGCCACGTCGCGCCCGTGCGCCGTTCGCTCGGGTTTAGAAGCATTTTCAATATCTTGGGCCCGCTGACCAACCCTGCCGGCGCGCCAAACCAGCTCTTGGGCGTGTTCCACATTGATTTATGCGGCATCCTGTCGCGCGTATTGAAACAGCTTGGTTCCAAACACGTTTTGGTCGTGTGCGGCGAAGGCGGTTTGGACGAAATCACGCTGACGGGCAAAACCCGTGTTGCCGAGCTGAAAGACGGAGAAATCCGCGAATACGACATCAGCCCTGCAGATTTCGGCATTGAAATCCGCCGCGATTTGGACGAAATCAAAGTCGTCAACGCGCAAGAGTCTTTGGAAAAAATGGATGAAGTGTTGAGCGGCAAACATGGCGCGGCACGCGATATCGTCCTGCTCAATGCCGCCGCCGCGCTCTATGCCGGCAATGTCGTGCCTTCGTTGTCGGACGGTGTCAAAGCCGCCGAAGCAGCCATCGACTCGGGTAAGGCAAAAGCGAAAAAAGAAGAATTTGTCCGCTTTACGCAGCAATTTGCCAAAGAGTAAGCGAAGGTCGTCTGAAAACGGAAATTCGATGCTGATTATCGGGAACGGGCTGAAACGCTGCAAAACCGTTCGATAAGCAGTTGAGGAGGATTGAACGTCTTCAAGAAAAGATAGAAAAGTGCCGTCATTAAACAAAAGGTCGTCTGAAAATTTTCAGACGACCTTTTGTTTAATCCGCCATTTGTATCAAGCTGTCGGCGAGGCGGTCGGCGGCTTGGCGGTAGCCTTTGCCTGAGAAGTGGACGCCGTCTTTGGCGGCGAGGCCTTGGCTCATCCAGCTTTTCATGCTGCATTCGCCGCCCATCGCGTTCTGCCACGACCAATACATAATTTTTTCGTCGCGGGCAATGCGTTGCTGCATTTGTTGGATGCTGCTTAAGGTGGCGGGGCGTGTGCCGCAGCTTCCTGAAGTGCTTTTCAGGGATTCGGGCGCGCCGAGAATCAGGATGCCTGCGTCGGGCAGGCTTTGTTTGATTTGGCGGATGTAGCTGCGCCAGCTTTGTTCGGTGGCTGTGATGTCTAAATCGCGGGCGAAGGCTTCGTTGGTGCCGTAGGCAATGATGACGAGGTCGGCGCGGGTTTGGGCAAGGTCATCCTGCCAAGAGGGACGCCATTTGGACCAGTGGGTCAGTTGCGCGCCGTTGATGCCGAGTGCGGAAACGGTTACGCCGCGTCCGGGATTTTCGATATTGATGTAGCCGATGTCCCAAGGCATAGAGCTGCTGAGGGTCAGGGGCAGGCGGCCGTTGCTGCGGATGATTTGCCAGCCGCTGCTTCCGGCGGGGACTTCGCGTCCGTTGAACGACAGGGTTTGCTCGGGCAGGACGGGTTTGGCGAAAACGGAAATCTGCCTTTCGCCACTGCTTCCGTCTTTGGCGCTGATGGTAACGCTGCTGCCGTTGGCTTTGGCGATGATGCCGCCTAAGGGGAAGTCGTCTGAAACGCTGCGGCTGCTGACGGTTTGCCACGAGCCGTCATAGCGGACGGCTGCGCTGCGCTGTCCTTTGACGGAGGAGGGGTAAACCCAGCCTATGCCGCCGTCGCCCCATTTTTGCTGGAGGCGCAGGCGCAGTTGTTCGGTGAAAAGGTCGCCGGCGGTGTGTGAATCGCCAATTTGAAGGATGCGGAATTTGCCGTCCGAGCTGCGGTCGAGTTTTTTGAGCTTGGAGAGCCATGTGGGACGGCTGCTGCCGTAGTTTTCCAGCAGCATATCGGCGGCGGGGGCGGCGGCAGACAGGCACAATGCGGTAAGGGATACGGACAGGGTTTTGATGTTCATGAGTTTCCTGTGTGTGGTTTCAGACGACGTCTTTTGACGCGGCGGAGGGCTATTGTAACGAAAAAGACGGCATTGGATAAACTAAACGCCGTCCTTTTGCTGCCGATACGGGCTTAACGTGCGGACAATTGTTCCGTGCGTTCTTCGCCGTTCATTTCAGGGGTCGTCTGAAAAACGATTTTTTCCATGATTTTATCCGCGAGCAGTTTTTGCCCTTCAGCAGAGAAGTGGATGCCGTCTTTGCTGCGGTAGCGGATGATTTTTCCATTGATGTTAACGGAGTCGGCGTAGGTGTCCGAGCCGTTGCTGAGGAGTTTGTCGGTCGGTATCCACAGGGCTTTTGGACTGATCTCGTCTGCTAAAAGTTTGTCGAGATATCGCATTTGCTTGTTAAGTTTTGCCTGTTTCATATAAGGGATGCCCATCCAAATGACTTGCACATGGTGTTGTTCGGCGGCGGCCAGGATGCGGTTGACGCGGCTGAGGTATTCTTCCGACCATTCGGGCGAGGCGAATTTCAGGTATTTTTTGCCTTTCGGGAAGTCCCACGGATCGTTGGGGCCGAGGAAGACGACCAGAAGGCGGATGTCGGTTTGTTGTTTCAGCGTTTGTTCGATGGTGTTCGGCCAGTCGAAAAACTTGGGATAGGACAATCCGGTACTTTGCTTGCTTAGGTTCACCGACTGGATACCGTATTGTTTTTTCAGGCTTCTTTCTACAAAAGGTGCAACGCCCTGCATCATCGAGTCGCCGGCAAAAAAGACTTTGTCGCCTTGTCCGAGAACGATATTGGCAGGTGGGGTAACAGGGAGATGATGTGCTTCGGGTTGTCCGCCGTTTTGTACCGTTTGAGGTTGGCGTCCGTCGGCGGGACGGTTTTTTTCGTGCGGTTCGGACGCATTAAGCTGCGCATTTTGTTCAGACGACCCGTCTTCTTCAGCGATTTGAGGTTCCGGTTCGGCAATCACAGGCTGTCCTGCCAAACGTGCTTTGAGGTCGTCTGAAAAGGCGTACGCGTCTTGTTGCAGCTTCGCGCCCGTGCGCCACCATTCGTATTCGGACAAAGGCTCCAGCGGCGAAGCCTGATGATAGGTTTGCTGCCAATAGGCATTGATGGAATCTTGACTGAACCACGCCGCGCCAAAGGCGCAAACCAAAAGGGAGGCAAACAGGGAAATAAAGCGTTTCATATTCTGATTGTCCTTTTAAAAGTCGGCGTAAATAAAGCCCGGGATACCTGACGGCGCCAATACGATAATCAACACCAACATCAGCGTTAGCGGTATAAACCACAGCCACATCGGCATTTTTTCCAACGCTGCCACCGCGCCGTCAAACAGGCGAAGCAAATACGGGTAGAGCAAAATCATCAGACCAAACGCGGCAAGCAGCAGGATATCCGCCTGCTTTGGAGCCGCCCAACCTGCTTCGTTGGCGAACAAGGCATCAAAAACCATCTGCGTATCGGCGAGGCTGCTGGTGTTGAACACGACGAAAGTGAAGCAGACGAAATGAAAAGTGACGAACCAGGCAAGCGGACGCAAGATTTTCAGACGACGTGAACCGTCCCGACCGAATATTTTGTCGCCGCAGTTGAGCAAAATTAATGCCACGCCGTGCAGCGCGCCCCACAGCAGGAAATTCCAGCCGTAGCCGTGCCAAACGCCCGACAACACCATCGCCAGCAGCAAGTTGAACTGCGTCAGGACGAAGCCGTGTTTGTTGCCGCCCAAAGGAATATAAATATAGTCGCGTATCCAGGTGGAAAGGCTGATGTGCCAACGGTTCCAGAAGTCGCGGATATTGAATGCGCGCAGCGGAGCGGCAAAGTTTTTCGGCAGGCGGAAACCGAGCAGCATCGCCATCCCAATTACCAAATCCGAATAGCCTGAAAAATCGAAGAAAAGCTGGAAAGTATAGCCGTACACCCCCGACAACACACCCCAGCCGTCAAACTGGGCGGGATTCTCGAAAACGGGCGATACCCAGCCGTCTCCCAGCGCACCCGCCAGCCACCATTTTTTTGCAATACCCAGCAAAATCAAGCACACCGCCAGCGCGGGGCGCACCAATGCGCGCGGTTCTGCCGTCCGAATCTGTTCCAAAGCCCCCGCCTGTTCGCCGTCTATGCTTTTAAATGCCGCGGCACGGATAATCGGTCCGGAAGTAATCGTCGGGAAAAAGCTCAAATGCAGCAGCAATTCATGCCACGCAAACCGGTCACCCATCGGATGACGGCAGCAGTACACCAAATAAGCCAAAGATTGAAATGTGTAATAAGACAGCCCCAAAGGCATCAAGATATCGACAATCTCGCTCTGTCCCGTGTATTGGCGGATAAACGGGCGGAAAAAGTCGAAATATTTGAAGAAACACAATACTGCCAAAGCAGTCGCTACGCCGAAGCCCAGCCAGAATTTCCGTACGTTTTCGTTTTCAGACGTCATCAACAGGCCGAGCAAATGCACGCAGGACGAATAGCAGGCAATTATGGCGGCAAAGATGGGATTCAAGTGATACAGCCAGCCCATCCCCGCCAGCAGAAGCAAAACATTCTGCACCGACGGCATACGGAAAAATGCCCAATAAATAGGCAAAAAAGCAATAAAAAATACCGCGAATTCAATCGACAGCAACGGCATAAGTGTTCCTTGAAATTTTTATTATTCAGATGCCCCGAATATAGGTTTGGCAAGTCGAAGCGAACCATATATTTTAAATAAGTGTTTGAATTTATACAACTAACGCTAATCTCGTTTTAGAACCGCTCGTCAGAGCTTGGGGCGAATTTTGAAATCTTTTGTCATAAATATCGTATTGGATAAACAGGGCTTTTTTTAATTTTCAGAGATAAAAAGCAGGTTGGGCAGGGCATGCTGATTGCCCTTGTTTCGACACTCAATTTCAAGCAATGAATTGATTTAAGATGAAAAAAAGCAGATTCGGGGTAAAGATGCCCGTAAGGTGTTTAAACCTTGACGGGTTTTACCTTGAATCTGCTTTTAATAAGGTTGGTTTTTAAAAATAATCTTTTATTTCAATAAATTAGATTATTTTTACTTAAGAGGATAGGGCGGCTTGCTGGTGTGCCGTCAACTCGGCAATACCTTTTTGCGCCAGCGCAATTAGTTTGCCCAATTCGTCCAAGCTGAACGGCGCACCTTCCGCCGTGCCTTGGATTTCGATGATTTTACCCGAAGCGGTCATAACGATGTTGACATCGCTGTCGCAGCCGGAATCTTCGGGGTAATCCAAATCCAAAAGCGGTACACCGTTCACGACGCCTGCGGAGACGGCGGCAACGGCTTCGCGGATGGGGTTTTCGCTGATGAGGTCGTCTGAAAGCAGCTTGTTGACCGCAATTTGCAGTGCGACGAATGCGCCGGTAATAGACGCGGTGCGCGTCCCGCCGTCTGCCTGAATCACGTCGCAGTCAATTAGGATTTGGCGTTCGCCCAGTTTTTCCATATCTACGACGGCGCGCAGCGAACGCCCGATCAGACGCTGGATTTCCTGAGTGCGACCCGACTGCTTGCCTGCCGTAGCTTCACGGCGCATACGCGAGGCGGTGGACGCGGGCAGCATTCCGTATTCGGCAGTAACCCAACCCTGACCCTTGCCGCGAAGGAAGGGCGGGACATTTTCGTCGATGGAAGCGGTGCAGATAACTTTGGTGTTGCCGCATTCGATCAGGCACGAGCCGTCGGCGTGCGGCAGGAAGTGCGGGGTGATTTTGATGTCGCGCAGGCTGTCGGCAGCGCGCGAGGTGCGGGTGTAATTGCTCATGATTTGTCCTTTGGGGAAACGGTAAAAATTTGTGGTTGGTATTATAGGGCAGAAGCCAAATGAGATGGGGAGGTCGTCTGAAAACAAAGGTTGAATCCCAAAAATAGGGGCAGTATAGTCAGTCGTGTCGAGTATTATCAGCAATTTGAATATGTGTCTGATGAACTAATCAAATTGGGACTAAAATTAAATTCAAAAAATATTTTTGAGATCATTATTATGAATGGTGCAGAATTTAAATCATCCTATCAAAAATTTGACAATGACAGAGAGAAAGAGGAATTTCTACAAAATTACGCTGATGAGGATATGTCTGAGGAGTTGGCGAATTTTCTTTTGGATATCGGTCTAAGTTCAAAAGAATCCGATATTGCCCGCCATGAAGCATTCAGCATCTTAAGGGTGTATATAGGCGAATTTGATTATGGTCATATTTTTGAAAAAATAATTGATTTTTTTGAGAATCTAGATGAAGATATTTATCTTCGGATTGAGGCGCTAAGTATCTTAAAAAGAGCACCAATAACTGTTAAGGAAGCGGAGTTTGCAATGAATGTCCTTAAGAGGAATGAAAATGAGTTAATAAGCAGTGCAGCCCTCCAAGTTTTAACATTTCATCGAAAACTGCCTTTTGTTAAACTGTATTTAAAGCAACTAATTGAAGATAAATCAGATTTTTCTGAAGATGCCCGAATAGCTTTAGATTGGTGACCAGAGTATATGAAAACTTTCAATAAAGACTACCACGACGCAGAAATTATCGGCTATGTTTATCAGTCGAAAGAACAAATCCTCAAATTTTTCCTTGACGATGATTCAATATTGGATTTTCAGGATGTGGTGTTTTTTGATTTTGATAATATCGGTACGCAGAATGTCATTTTTGATATTCAGACGTATCACAATCAATCATGTCCCGAATGGTTGATTGAGTTGTTTCCATCCATCAGTTTTTATGTAGAACAAAGACGGCATGAGTCATATGATTTTTACTATATTTCATCATCGGTAGGGCTAGAAGCCGTGATTGTGTGTGAAAATCAAGCTGCGTAGTCGGTATGGCAAGTTGCAGCCAATATTGCCTTCTTGGGAAAAATTTATTTGTAAACCAGGTCTGTGCAAATCATAAAGGTCGTCTGAAACCATCAAACAGGGTTTCAGACGACCTTTATTCTATCTTCCAATCAAGCAAGGAACAGGCGGTATGCGGCGTTTTGGGTTTCGTCCTGATAGCTGTAACCGAGGCTTTCGAGGAAGTTTTCGAAGGCTTGATTGTCGCCGGGCGGGACGTCGATGCCGACGAGGATGCGGCCGTAGTCGGCGCCGTGGTTGCGGTAGTGGAAGAGGGTAATGTTCCAGCCGCCCTGCATATGGTTGAGGAAGCGGGCGAGTGCGCCGGGGCGTTCGGGGAACTCGAAGCTGATTAAGCGTTCGTGGGCGACTTTTGTTGTGCGTCCACCGACCATGTAGCGGATGTGGATTTTGGAGATTTCGTCGTCGGTCAGGTCGACATTGGGCAGCCCGGCTTCGGTCAGCTGGCGGCTGATGACGGCGAGGTCTTGGGAACCTGCGGTTTGCAGGCCAACGAAGATATGGGCTTTTTGGTCGTCGCCGTAGCGGTAGTTGAACTCGGTGATGTTGCGGCTGCCGAGCAGGTTGACGAATTTGAGGAAGCTGCCGCGCTCTTCGGGGATGGTAACGGCGAAAATGCCTTCGTTGCCTTCGCCCAATTCGCTGCGTTCGGAAACGTGGCGCAGGCGGTGGAAATTCATGTTGGCGCCGCTGGTTACGGCGATAAGGGTTTGGTTTTGGATGCGGTTGCGGGCGGCGTAGGTTTTCAAGCCGGCGAGGGCGAGCGCTCCTGCGGGTTCGGTGATGCTGCGGGTGTCGTCGAAGATGTCTTTGATGGCGCCGCAGATGGCGTCGGTATCGACGGTGATGATGTCGTCCAAGAGGTCGCGGCAGAGGCGGAAGGTTTCTTCGCCGACGACTTTGACGGCGGTACCGTCGGAGAAGAGGCCGACGTCTTTGAGGCTGACGACTTTTCCGGCTTCAACGGATTGCTTCATGCAACAGGAGTCGTTTGTTTGCACGCCGATGACTTTGATGCTGGGGCGGACTTGTTTGACGAATGCGGCAACGCCCGCTGCCAGTCCGCCGCCGCCGATGGGGACGAAGATGGCGTGGATGTCGTCGGGACGCTGGCGCACGATTTCCATGCCGACAGTGCCTTGGCCGGCAATCACGTCGGGGTCGTCAAACGGGGCGATGTAGGTCAGTTTTTCTTTTTCTGCCAACTCCATCGCGTAATCATAGGCATCGTTGTAGGAAACGCCTTTGAGGACGACTTCTCCGCCGCGGCTTTTGACGGCGTCGATTTTGATTTTGGGCGTGGTTTCGGGCATGACGATGACGGCGCGGCAGCCCAAACGCTGTGCCGAAAGGGCGACACCTTGTGCGTGGTTGCCCGCGCTGGCGGCGATGACGCCGCAGGCGAGTGCTTCTTTGGGCAGCTTCGCCATTTTGTTGTACGCGCCGCGGATTTTGAAGGAAAACACGGGTTGCAGGTCTTCGCGTTTGAGCAGGACGTTGTTGTTCAGACGACGTGACAGCCCGATTGCGGGTTCGAGCGGCGTTTCGACGGCAACGTCGTAAACGGAGGCGGTCAGGATGCGGATGAGGTAATCGGAATAAGAGGGGCGGTTGTTCATGGTTTTGTGTGCCGGAGGATTATTTTCAAAAGGAGTGTCCGCCGCCCGCGTCAAACTTTGCCAACAAAACGGCGGAAAGGTAAAACCATACCCTCGAGGTCGTCTGAAATCAAGAAAAATCTTAGCAAAGCGAAGTTGCGGCGGTATAATGACTGCCTTTTGTGCCAAACCGCACGACGCGGTTGTTTTTATTTCTGTTTCCGCACCACATCCCGATGAAAAAAACATTATCCGTATTGATCGCGGCAATGATGATTGCCGCCGCGCAAGCCGCGCCGCAAGCGGCTAAAAACAACGCAGCCCCTGCTGTTGCAGCTTCCGAGCCTGCGCCTGCCGCCGCATCCCAGCCCGAGGCCATGATGCCCAGCATCAACAGCCCCGATGCGCCGCCTGCCATTGCCGCTGCCGCATACATTGTTACCGATTTGCACAGCCATCAAGTGCTTGCCTCCAACAATATCGACACGCAGATCGAACCGGCTTCGCTGACCAAAATGATGACCGCCTACCTCACGTTCAAGGCTTTGGAAAACGGCACATTGCGCGCCGACCAAATGCTGACCGTGTCCGATGCAGGCTGGAAAATCGAAGGCTCGCGGATGTTCCTCATTCCCAAAGTCCCCGCCAGCGTCAGCGATTTGATTAAAGGCATGATTGTCCAATCCGGCAACGATGCTGCCACCACGCTTGCCGAAGCCATGGGAGGCGGCTCGGTGGACGTGTTCGTCCAACAAATGAACGACGAAGCCAAGCGTTTGGGCATGACCAAAACCCACTTTAAAAACCCGACCGGATTGGCTGCCGAAGGCCACGTTTCCACCGTCGGCGATTTAGCCATTTTGTCCGCCGCGCTGATACACGATTATCCGAAATACTATCCCGTATTTTCGATTAAATCCTTCAAATACAACAATGTCGAACAGCCAAACCGCAACCTCCTGCTCTACCGCGATTCCAATGTGGACGGTCTGAAGACGGGACACACCGAAAGCGCAGGCTACAACCTTGCCGCTTCCAGCAAACGCAACGGCAGACGCATCGTTTCCATCGTTGTCGGTACCGATTCCACCGAAGCCCGCGCTTCCGAAAGCGGTAAACTGCTCAACTGGGCGTTGCAGGCATTCGATACGCCCAAGCTCTACAACGGCGGTGAAATCATTTCCAAGGTTAAAGTCTATAAAGGCAGCAGCAAATCGGTGAACGTCGGTTTCCTCGAAGACGTGTACATCACGATTCCCCACGATGCCGGACAAAACATCAAACCGATTTTAGAAACCGTCCAGCCCGTTATTGCCCCGATACGCAAAGGTCAAACCTTGGGCAAACTCAAAATCGTCAAAGACGGCAAAGTCATTACCGAGAAAAACGTCGTCGCCCTCCATTCCGTTGAAGAAGGCAGCTGGTTCAGACGGATGTGGGATGATATCGTATTGTGGTTCAAAGGCTTGTTCGGCAGCAGTTCGAAATAGGCAGGATTGATGAAAAGGTCGTCTGAAAATGGTTTTCAGACGACCTTTGTTTTGGATGCGAACAGGACGACGGCAAAGTCTTTATATAGTGGTTTAAAGTTAATCCACTATAACTTAAATCCGCTTTCAAATATTCGTTTTTGTCCGCTGATCGGGTCGGTAAACTCAATCCGTTTTGCCAGTAGTTTCAAAGGTTTTTCATAATCTTCATCGCCCGCCGCCAAAGGGGTGGGATAAAGCGCGTCGTTTAGCAGCGGCATGCCCAAACGCATCATATGCACCCGAAGCTGGTGTTTTTTTCCCGTATGCGGCGTCAGCCGGTAGAGGCTGAATTCGCCGCGGTTTTCAAGCAATTCGACCGTCGTATGGGCGTTCGGCTCGCCTTCGGTTTCCTGCGTCGTGAAAAACCGTTCCCCGCGCACCATGCGCGAAACCACGTCCAAGGGATATACCAAATCCGTCCGCGTCGGCGCGACGGCATGATAGGTTTTACGGACGCTTTTTTCCTGAAACATCGTTTGATAATCGCGGCGCGTGGCAGGATTGTGCGACAGCAGCATCACACCTGCCGTATCTTTATCCAAACGGTGGACCGGCGTAATGTCTGCTACGTTCAAATGCTGCAATTCCGGCCGCAGGCGCAGGCGGGTCAGCAGGGTTTCGCGCAAAAAACGTCCGCTGGGGATAACGGGCAGGAAATGCGGTTTGTCAACGACAATCAGATGGTCGTCGATGTGCAGGATTTTTTCTTCAAACGGAATGACGGGTTCGCTGTCGCTGCTGGTTTCTCGGTAATAAAACATGGTTTTGCCCGGCTCGAACAGCGTGTGTTCGTCAAACGGCGCGCCGTCTGCATCGACGACGAAGCCGCTGTTCAAACGCCTGCGCCAGTTGTCCTCGCCGACAAAGGGAAAGCGGACGCAGAGGAAATGCAACAGGGGCAGGCCGTAAAACGGTTTTTCGTGCGGCAGCACCAAATAGCTGGGTTTGACGCCGTTTAAAAGCGGGAGGGGGTTGGAGCGTTTTTTCATGTGGCGGATTGTACTCGGTTTCGGTCTTTTTTTCAGACGACCTAAGTCGGGTTAAGGCTGTCGGGTGATAATGAAGCGGTTTGCATGGGGAAAATTGTGTTACGGATGATGGGGAAAGCGGTCGTCTGAAAAGCCGGATTTTGGGTTTCAGACGACGTTTTTATTTGGTTTTTTTAAAGACAGGTTGGGCAGTGTTTTTCGTGGGCAAAGCCCACGCTACGGTTGGGTTGTGGATGGAACGTGTGGTTTGTTTGAACGCATGAAGAAAGGTCGTCTGAAAACAGGAAATCTATTTTCAGACGACCTTGGTTACCACCTGTTTAACAAAAACTTATTCCGCCAATTCGGTTTGCTGGTGCGACATGAGTTCTTGTCCGACATCGGTCAGGAGGTTGAGGTAACGCTCGTATTGCTTGAGGATGTCGGCGATGAGTTCGCGGCGGTTCATGTATTGCACGTCGTAGCCGCTGCGGCCGTCGAAGAAGTAGGTGTAGGGTTCGTAGGTTACGTTGTGGCGGATGTGCGGGAGGTGGCCGTCTTTGATAAGCTGTTCGGACACTTCGCGCTTGATGGTTTTAATGCCGTACATGAAGTCGCGCAGGGACTCTTTGTGGATGGTGAATTCGACGGCAGGCTCTTCGCGGTCGAAGTGGGTTTGGATATCGACGCTCAGGCTGTATTTGTCGGACAGCTCTTCGCTCAGTTCGCGCATGGCGGGCAGGGCGGTGGTTTTGAGGAATTTGAGGATGTCTTGTTCCTGCGTTTGGTTCAGCATACGCTCGAGCCTGTCCTGCCAGTTGTCGCCGCTCCAATAGACACTGGAGGGGGTGACGGCGGTCGTGAAGTATTTGTGGTCGGCGTTTAATCCGCGCCAGAGGCTGAAACACATGATCAGCATGAGCATGGCGAAAGGCAGGGCGACGATAAGGGTCATGGTTTGCAGGGTGGGCAGCCCGCCGAAGCGCAAAAGGACGATGGCAGCGGCAGACATCAACAGCCCCCACATCACTGCCTGCCAGCGCGGGGCGGCCACGCTTTTGTCGCGGGAGGCGATGTTGTTGAGGACGTAAATACCGGAGTCGGCGGAGGTGATGAAGAAGAGGGCGATCACCATGAGGCTGACAAGCCCTGTGAGGGTCGGCAGGGGGAGGTATTCGAGGAAGCGGAAGAGGAGTTTTTCGGGCGTGCCGGTCAATTCGCCCAATGCGCCTGCTGCGGTGTGGTCGTTAATCCAGATGGCGGTATCGCCGAAGATGGTGAACCAGATGACGCAGAACAGGGAGGGAACCGCCAAAACGCCGAAAATGAATTCGCGTATGGTGCGTCCGCGCGAGATGCGGGCGATGAAGAGTCCGACGAAAGGTGCCCAAGAACACCACCATGCCCAGTATAAGATGGTCCAGCCGCCGAACCATTCGGTATGGTTTTGTTCGTAGCTGTATGTTTTGAAACTGAGTTGTACGAGGTTGCTCAGGTAAGTGCCGAGGTTGTCGTTGAAGGCGGAGAGCAGGTGGAGGGTCGGGCCGGTGGCGAGGACGAAAACCATCAGGACAAAAGCAAGGGTCAAGTTCATCTCGCTCAACATTTTGACGCCTTTGCCTATGCCGGAGGCGGCGGAGGCGACTGCCAAACCCATGACGGCGAAAATCACGATGGTTTGTACGGAAAAGGTGTTTTCGCTTATCCAGCCGATTTGTGCCAAACCTGCACCCAACTGCGCCGCGCCGAAGCCGAGCGTGGTGATGATGCCGAACAGGGTGGCGACCAGCGCGAGTATGTCGATGATGTCGCCTGCCTTACCGTCGATTTTCTCTTTTAGCAGCGGATAAAAGCAGGAGCGCAGGGAAAGCGGAAGTTTGTAGCGGAAAGCGAAATAGGCGAGCGCCAACGCCATGGCGGCGTAAACCGACCAGGCATGTACGCCCCAGTGGAAGAGGGTGTGGAGCAACGCGTCCTGCTGCCTTGCGCCGCTGCCGCCTTCGGTGATGGGGGACAGATAGTGGGTGAGCGGTTCGGCGACACCGAAAAACATCAACCCGACCCCCATACCCGCCGCGAACAGCATGGCGAGCCAAGACCAAAAGCTAAATTCAGGCTCTTCTTCGTTGCTGCCCAGCTTGATGTTGCCGAAGCTGCTGACCGAAAGTGCGAGCAGGAAGAAGAAGAAGGCTGAAAACGCCAAGATGTAAAACCAACTGAAGTTTTTGAAAATGCCCGTTTTGGCAGCATTGAGGACGGTTTCTGCCTGCTGCGGAATCAAAAGCGCGATGCCGATGACCAGCAGCACGAAGGACAGCGTAACGGAAACGACGAAGGGATTGAACGAAGAGCGGTTGCGTAAGAAATGAAATAAAGACAAACCTTGACCTCCTTTGGGATGGTGAGGCAGGCGGATACGGGCGCAAGGCTGTATATGGTTGATTAACAAAAACTAGGAATAAAACATGGTCTGTCGGACAGAGTCCGAGACTTTCCCGATTTTTGGTAATCCACTATAAAACGCAGACAAAAAACGAATGGCGTTTAAACCGTCCTGCCGGATGAAAAACAAGGGAAAAAGAGAGTAAAAACGCACAGATGAATGAGCCGTAATGAGGGCCGGGTGAGACAAAATGGATGATGATTATTTCTTTTTTTGAAGGAATAATAACAAAATCAGGGGATTGTTTCAAATTGGGAAAGATTTGTGTATATAGTGGATTAACTTTAAACCAGGACGGCGTTACCTCGCCTTAGCTCAAAGAGAACGATTCTCTAAGGTGCTGAAGCACCAAGTGAATCGGTTCCGTACTATCTGTACTGTATCTGCGGCTTCCGCCTTGTCCTGATTTAAATTTAATCCACTATATTTGGACAAGAAAGATGGCGGCGATAAAATGGGCAAAGGGGTCGTCTGAAAGGTATTTCAGACGACCCCTCATCAGTTTTATGAGCTATTGCCGCTATCTACTTTCTTAAACGACAACCAAATGCAGACGCCGACCGATATCAGCCAAGCCGCCAGCAGCCAATACGGGTTGAGCAAATGGGCGTAGGGGTTCAAATCGGGATTCTTGATGGGTGGCAGATAAACCATAACGCCGAAGTAGGCAGACGATAGGGCAAGGCAGCTCAAAATGCCTTTTTGGTCTTTACGCAGACGCATCAGCATTGCCGTCAAACCGCTTGCCACCATGGCGGCAAAGCCAAAGAAAGTCATCGGGATAAAGTGTGCACTCCAAGCTTGTGTGTCGGGGAAGGCGGAGTCCGGCTGCATCAGGAAGGCGCAAGTCAGGAAAATCGGTGTGCCTGCCAAAGCAAAAGCAAGCGGAATCCACCAACGGTAAGAAAAAACGCCTTTTTTTTCAGTTGCATGTTCAAAAATGACTTGCCCCGCATGAATGCCCGCCTTCACGGTTTTCACGGCAATTTCCCGCTCCCGTTTATACCCGCTTTCACTAGGTAAAAACACCAGCCCAAAGGGAATAACGGCAAACGCATTCAATAGGCTGAATATCGTTAATCCTTCGAAATAAAAATTAAACAGCATCTCTATATCTTTTGACAAAAACAGCGCAAACAATATCGTGCTTATGTAAGAACAGACAAAGCCGATGAGCATGGCGGTCAAGATATGCTTCAAGTTCCTACGCAAACGAAGCTGCGTCATCGCCATACCGGTCAGTATGCCCCAAACCAGCATATAGCCAAGCATATAGAGTAAACCGTTAATTATTGCAGCCACACTAGCCAGACTGCCGAACACCAGTCCGAAAATACCGAAATGGAGCATAGAGGCAAAAAAAGCTGCCACCCCGCCGGAAGCTACGGCAAGCTGAACGGTGAGAAACACGAGTAAAACGCCGTAACACAAGGCATAAACGGTAAAAAGCAGTATAAGGTACGGCTTGCGCGGTTTCTTGTCCTTCAGGGCGGTGTTGTCCGACATTATGCTGGTTTCCTTTGGATGATTTATCGGAATTGAAGTAGTTTCAGACGACCTTTGAGCGCGGATACATCGAACCCAAAATCGTCGTATCGGATTGAGGTTAGGGCGTTATGGAAATTTGAATGATTATAATGGAATAGTTTGTGTCGATGATAGCCGTATAACGATATTGCATTTTCGTGAAACCGATAATAAGCAACAAGATTGCCCTTACAACAAAAGGTCGTCTGAAAACTGTTTTTCAGACGACCTTTTTACCGTTTTATCACTCAAGAAAGCGACGGATTACTCCCGTACCTGCCCGTCGCCCAACACAATCCATTTTTGCGAAGTCAGTCCGTGCAGACCGACGGGGCCGCGGACGTGGATTTTGTCGGTGGAAATGCCGATTTCCGCACCGAGGCCGTACTCGAAGCCGTCGGCGAAGCGGGTGGAGGCATTGACCATGACGCTGGCGCTGTCGACCGTACGCAGGAAGGTGCGGGCGTCGGTGTAGGATTCGGTTACGATGCTGTCGGTGTGGTGGCTGCCGTGGGTGTTGATGTGGGCGACGGCTTCTTCGAGGCTGTCGACGATTTTGACGGAGAGGATGGGGGCGAGGTATTCGGTGTCCCAGTCTTCTTCGGAGGCCGTCTGAATGTGGGGCAGGATGGAAAGGGTACGCGGGCAGCCGCGCAGCTCGACGTTGCGGGCGGCGTATTTTTCCGCCAATACGGGCAGGATTTCGGTGGCGCGGTTTTGGTGGACGAGCAGGGTTTCCATGGTGTTGCAGGTGCCGTAGCGCGAGGTTTTGGCGTTGAAGGCGATGTTGACGGCTTTTTCGGCGTCGGCGGCGCGGTCGATATAGACGTGGCAGATGCCGTCGAGGTGTTTGATGACGGGTACGCGGGCTTCGGCGGCGATGCGGGAAACCAGCGATTTACCGCCGCGCGGGATGACGACGTCGATAAATTCGGGACTTTGCAACATGGCGCCGACGCTTTCGCGGTCGGTGTTTTCAATCAGGCTGACGGCTGCTGCGGGCAGGCTGTTTTCAACTAATGCCTGCGTAATCAGTTTGGAGAGCGCCATATTGCTGTTGAAGGCTTCGCTGCCGCCGCGCAGGACGCAGACGTTGCCGGATTTGAGGCAGAGGGCGGCGGCATCGACGGTTACGTTGGGACGGGATTCGTAAATGATGCCGACAACGCCCAAAGGTACGCGCATTTTGCCGATTTGCAGGCCGTTTTCGCGGGTGCGGAATTCGTCCATTTCGCCGACGGGGTCGGGCAGGGCGGCAATCTGGCGCAAACCTTCGCACATGGCGTCTATGGTTTTTTCGGTCAGCCGCAGGCGGTCGAGCAGGGCGTCGTTCAAACCTTTCTGCGCGGCTTGTTCCATATCTTGGGCGTTGGCGGCGAGGATGGCGGTTTGATGGTGTTTGATGAGTTCGGCGGCGCGCAGGAGCGCGGCGTTTTTTTGCGCGGTTTCGGCGGCAGCGACAATATAGGAAGCCTGCTTGGCGGCGGACGCGGTGCGGCGGACGTAGTCTTGGATGTTTTGCATGGTGTTTTTGTGGGGAAAGTGGGAATGGGTTGATGATAAGGTCGTCTGAACGGGAATTCAATAGGATGCAGGGAGACGGTTCAAATGATACTGGGGAAGGGGATTGAGAAAATCGCAGATAAAAAAAACCATCTATACTAAGGGGAAAAGTATAGATGGCCAAACACATTACGGGGAAAACGTCTTACTCACTTACTCACTTCTCTCGAAGCAAGTGTTACTCAGACACGCGAATTATATAATAGTTCACGAATGATGGCGTTAAGTTTGGTTAATGACATCTTAACAATCATATCATCATGTTTTAAAACAAATAAAAAAACCATAATGGTTAAAATTTTTTTGAAAAAACTTCAAAATTTTCAAACAGTGATGAATTTCCACTCCCCTGAGGCTAAATTTTCTACCGTTCGTCCGTTGAATTCGTCCCGATGGAGATGTTCGACGCGGTTGCCGGCGGCGGCGACCATGCGTTTGACTTGATGATATTTACCTTCGGTAATGGTCATCAGCAGGGTGGTCGGATTTTCCAAAACGGCTTCGGCTGCGCGGACGGTTTCGTTGTCGTCGTGCAGCAGGACGCCGTTTTTCAGCGTTGCACACAGGCTTTCGTCGGAAGGATGTTTCAGAGTAACACGGTAGATTTTGGGCACTTTGTGTTTCGGCGAGGTAACGCGGTGGTTGAACTGCCCGTCGTTGGTAATCAGCAAAACGCCCGTCGTATCGGCATCCAGTCTGCCGACCGCCTGCATATCGATGTTGCGCATATGATCGGGAAAAAGGCTGAAAACGCTGGGGTATTGCTGCGGTTTGTGCGAGGTTTCGTAATCGGCAGGCTTGTTGAGCAGGATATAAAAATAGGGCATGGGGACGACGACGATGTCTTCGCCGTCTATGCGCAGCGTTTGGACTTCGGCGGGATCGATGTCAGCTTTGGCGTCGTTGTAGACCGTATCGTTGATTTCGACACAGTCGTTTTGAATCAGCCACTGGCATTGTTTGCGGCTGCCTATGCCTTGGGATTGGAGGTATTTGATCAGTTGCATGGGAATGGCGGAAACGGGTTTCAGACGACCTAATTGTATATCAGGACTTCGCTTTCAAACGATAGAGATATGTGGTTTCCCGATTGCGGGCGAAAGCGAGCGGGTCGGATTCGTCGGCGGCTTTGCGGTGGCACGGTTTGGTTTTCAGAATATCGACCACTTCTAAAGAGGCCGTCTGAAAACATTGTTCCAGAAAATCGCGGTCGCGTAAGTGCAGATGTTCCGCCAAGTCGGAAATGATCAACCACGCTTCGCCTTGCGGGTTTAAATGTTGCCGCACGCCGTTTAAGAAGGCGGTCAGCATGCCGTTGTCGGGGTCGTAGAGGGCGGTTTCGACGGCGGAAGTCGGTTTGGCGGGCAGCCACGGCGGGTTGCAGACGATCAGGTCGGCGCGTCCTTCGGGAAACAAATCGACGGCTTGGACGGCAACTTGTTTGTCCAGCCCCAAGCGGGCGAGGTTGGCGGTTGCGCAGGCGATGGCTTTGGGGTTGGTGTCGGTGGCGGTGATGTCGGGAATGCCGCGTTTGGCGAGGATGGCGGCGATAACGCCGGAACCTGTGCCGATGTCGAACGCCGTCTGAATATGGGGATTTAACGGCGCTTGGGCGATTAGGTCCAAATATTCGCCGCGCAGGGGCGAGAACACGCCGAAGGGAACGTGGATTTTGCCGTCAAGCTGCGGAATGTCTATGCCTTTTTTGTGCCATTCGTGTGCGCCGATAAAACCCAAAAGCTGGTTGAGCGGCAGCAAAAAAGGCGCGTCGTTCAACTCGGCGTACACATCGGCAAGGGCGGCGCGGACGTCGGGCGCGCGCGGGTTGCTTAACTGAAAACCCGCGCTGATTTCGACGGCAAGCATATTCAGCACGCGGCTTTGCTGCGCCTGTTTCATACGATGGGCGTGGAAGGCCGTCTGAATATCGGCGGGAGCGTTTTTCGTTTTTTCAGACGGCCTGCGGACGCGCTTTTTCATCGCTGCCAAGACTTGCTTGGCGTTGTGGAAATCGCCCGTCCAAACGGTTGCCGTTTGGGCGTGGGCGTTTTTCAGAATATCGGCGGCATTGCTTTCATGCACATAAACCGCCTGCTTGGGCGGCTTCTGCGTGCTTTCGTTGCGCCATTCGGCAGCGGCGCGGTCGGTGGGGATAATGGGGAACATGGAGGAAAGGAGGAAGGGAAACCGGCGGCAAGTTTACTATAGTGGATTAAAATTGCAATGATACGGTGTTGCCAACGCCCTTATGTACTACCCGTACACGGCGGGCGTTGCCGCCTTGTCTCATTTTTATTTTAATCCACTATATATTTCGGCTTGTGATGTATTGCCGTTATGGTGTGCTAGACATTCAAAATAAGCGGGCGCAGTTTGGACTGTAATGCCTATTCATTATTTGGCAGCAGGTATGTGTCGCCTGCCTTTTTGTACTTAAGGAGACCTTTGCAAAATTCCCCAAAATCCCCTAAATTCCCACCAAGACATTTAGGGGATTTCCCATGAGCACCTTCTTCCAACAAACCGCACAAGCCATGATTGCCAAACACATCGACCGCTTCCCACTATTGAAATTGGATCAAGTGATTGATTGGCAACCGATCGAACAGTACCTGAACCGTCAAAGAACCCGTTACCTTAGAG
>NZ_KV821514.1:0-243 GCF_001815675.1 Neisseria sp. HMSC065D04 | reverse complement strand
CACGAATTTGATTTTTCCCAAACAAAAAAGCCACCCCCATCCTAGCCTTCCCCCGCCAGACGGGGGAAGGAACAGGATTGCTGATAAATCAAAGAGGTCGTCTGAAAATAAGGATTTTAGATTTCAGATAACCTCGTTTAATGAGTTCAAATAACAGCAACCATCTCACATCCGCCGCTATCCCCTTCCATACTTTTCCACATCTACCGCAACCTACCCCCTCTCCCGTCCGGCGGGAGAGGG
>NZ_KV821513.1:4128-17024 GCF_001815675.1 Neisseria sp. HMSC065D04 | reverse complement strand
AAAGGTCGTCTGAAATCCCTTTCAGACGACCTTTATCATAAATATCCGAAACAATTTCAAATATACCGAGCTTCAACTCACAACCTAAAGCCATCCACCCATAAGTCCCTGTTACTTTTTTGAACAGTATCCATGTTAGTATTATGACTTATTTGATTCAAATTGGATTGGGTTGCTGTAATGAGTAAACACATTCTTTTAGGGATAAGCGGTGGTATTGCGGCTTATAAATCATGTGAGTTGGTCCGATTACTAAAAAAACAAGGACATTCTGTAACGGCAGCAATGAGCCGTGCAGCCACTGAATTTGTTACCCCCCTTACGTTTCAAGCATTAAGCGGAAATCCTGTTCTAGTCGATACGCACGATGGTCACTCGACTAGAGGAATGAGTCATATTGATTTAACCCGAGAAGCGGATGTTTTTTTAATTGCTCCCGCTACTGCCAATACGGTTGCCAAGATCGCCAACGGTATTGCTGATAATCTGCTGACCAATTTGGCAGCAGCACGAAAATGCCCCATGGCAGTCGCTCCGGCGATGAATGTGGAGATGTGGAACAATCCTGCCAATCAGAGGAATATCCAACAACTGATTTCAGACGACATCACGGTTTTCCAGCCATCCTATGGCGAACAGGCTTGCGGTGAAATCGGGATAGGGAGAATGCCTGAAGCTGTTGAACTTGCCGATTTGATTCATGATTTATGGACGCCGAAAATACTTGCCGGCAAAAAAATCTTAATTACTGCCGGCGCGACCTTGGAAATGATTGACCCGGTCCGTGGAATTACGAATATTTCCAGCGGTCAGATGGGCATTGCCCTAGCCCGTGCATGCAGAATGGCCGGCGCACAAGTTACGTTGATTTATGGACAGTTACAGACTCCCCTGCCGACCGGTCTCTATCATATGGAACAGGCTATTAGCGCCAAAGAAATGTACGATGCCGTTCATAAATATATTGAAGATCAGGATGTTTTTATTTCCGTAGCCGCTGTGGCTGACTATAAGGTAAAAAACAGCAGCCCGCACAAATTGAAAAAAGAAAATTCAAAAGATACCCCGACCCTTGAATTGGAAGCCAATCCTGATATTTTGGCATCTGTAGCAGCCTTACCCAAACCTCCTTTTTGTATTGGATTTGCAGCAGAAAGTGAAAAAGTTTTGGAATATGCTCGAGCAAAACGTTTACGCAAAGGCATTCCGATGCTGATTGCCAATGACGTTTCTCAGGCAATGGGAAAATCTACCAATCAGATTACTATTATTACGGATGACGAGGAACTATCTTTCCCTGAGAAAGAGAAATTACAGGTAGCAGAAGAAATTGTTCAATCTCTTGCTCGCCATCTGGACAAACTAAACCTGTAAGTAATCAGGTTAACCTTAACTATCTTCTACAACAGCAAAGGTCGTCTGAAAATTTTCAGACGACCTTTGTGATATTTAATGCCCTGCTGATGAACTCCCATTAAACGGCGGCTTAGCAAACCAAATTATGGAAATCATGACGATGAACAAGATACTGCCAGCCAGAAAAATCTCGTTTGATCCCATAATGAAGCCTTGCTGCGTAATGGCATCGGAAATATTTTTCAAAACCTGCTGTTCACTCAGCCCCCGATTCGTCATTTCATGAACTGTTTGAACAGTCAAACTCGAATATGGATTAATCTGTTCACTCAGTTGCGTATGATGCAAAGCTTCTCTCCGCTCCCACATGGTACTGACTATGGATACACCCACACCACCCATGAAGACGCGCAAGAAATTAGACAGGCTACTTGCTGATGCAATTTGATCGGATTTAATATGGGACAATGTAATGCTGGTCAACGGAAGGAAAAACATGGACACACCCAAGCCTTGCCAGAATTGGGGCCAAACAACATTGCTCATATTCATTCCGGCATAAAAATCAGTGCGCCAATAGAAAGTAAAAGCAAACGTCAAGAAACTTGCGGTGACAAGAAGACGCATGTCAATGCGGTTGCCGAATCTACCTATAATCGGGGACAACAAGATAGGAAGGAAGCCCACCGGTGCAGCCGCCAAGCCCGCCCATGTTGCGGTATAGCCAAGATTAGACTGCAACACCAGCGGCAACAGCGTGAGCGTACCCATGTAAACCATAAAGCCCAATGAAGTTGCCAGTACGCCTATCGTAAAATTTCTGTTGCTAAACAAAGAAAAATCGACAATCGGGTATTTCTCGCCAAGCTCCCAAACCACAAAATACGTCAGACATACCAATGCAACGATGCCTAACACAATAATCTCTCCAGAGGCAAACCAGTCCAACTCTTTACCTCTATCAAGCATCATTTGCAGCGCACCGACGCCAACCACCATCAAGACCAAACCGATGTAATCTATCGGCGTCTTAACCACTTCTGTTTCCCTATCCCTCAATTGCTGCCACACAATAAGTGCAGAAATAATACCGATAGGGATGTTGATGAAGAAAATCCAACCCCAATGCCAATTATCCGAAATCCAACCGCCGAGAATAGGACCTAAAACAGGCGCGACGACAACGGTCATTGCCCACAATGCCAAAGCCAATGTCCGTTTTTCAGGAGGATACGATGCCATTAACAAACTTTGCGACAGCGGAATCAACGGTCCGGCTACAAAGCCTTGTAACACCCTGAAGATCACCAAAGCCTGAAGATTGGGTGCAATGCCGCACAACCACGACAGCAAAACAAATCCCACTACGGAGGCGATAAACAGTTTTACTTCGCCAAACCGTTTTGCCATAAATCCGGTTAGCGGTACTGAAATCGCATTCGCCACAGCAAATGATGTAATGACCCAAGTACCCTGAGTAGTCGCTGCCCCTAAGTCCCCGGCAATTACCGGTACTGCAACATTGGCAATCGTGGTATCCAAGACTTCCATAAAAACGGCAAGGCTGAGCGCCAACGTAACCAGCACCAGCCTAACACCCTGCAATGGCGGATAATTCATATTTCTTCGCTATTACTCATTCAATATATTGCACAGTGATTGCGCTTAGATACACATCCCTTTTCAGACGACCTCTTTGATGAATATTCACATCATCGCAAGCCACAAACAAAGTTCTGCCCTGCATTATTTAATCCATCACAACTTTGCTTCCTCATGCGCTTCGATATCTACTTGCTATCAAATACCCACATTCTCAGCAATTCAACGCATGAAAGGTCGTCTGAAAACATTTTTACTTAGCGTATTTCTCAAAAATCTTATCGATCAACGCATCGGCGGCAGCCCAATCTACGCCTTCAGTTTCTGGGGATTCTACATTTTTATCAGCGGCAGCCGTCATGTTTTTTCCTGAGCCGGCACCTGCAATATCAACCTTTACCTTCATAGATAAACCGACACGAAGCGGATTAGCCTGCAACTCTTTCGCATCCAAACTGATGCGGACCGGAACACGTTGCACAACCTTAATCCAGTTCCCCGTCGCATTTTGCGGCGGCAAAAGGGAGAATGCACTGCCCGTACCCGCTGACAAACCCATCACCCTGCCATGATAGACCACTTTATTTCCATATAAATCAGCAGTCATTTCAACAGGTTGACCAATTTTCATTTGACGCAGTTGCGATTCTTTAAAGTTAGCATCCACCCAAAGATTACTCAAAGGAACCACAGCCATCATTGGAGAACCTTGGGCAATACGCTGCCCAACTTGAACATTTCGTTTGGCAATCTGTCCATTCATCGGTGCGCGAATTTGGGTGCGTTGCAGATTCAGCCATGCATCCTTAATATGGCTGATGGCTGTTTGCACCGCAGGTTGTTGACGCAGAGGGATATTATTACCTAAAACTGCTTGTGCAGAAGTCTCTTCCGCTTCCACTGCCTTCAAAGCCGCTTGCGCCTGAACCACCGCAGCACGAGCATGACTCAACTCTTCACCTGAAATCGCATCCGTTCCCGATAAAGCTTCACGTCGGCGCAAATCTGCCTGAGCCTTTGCCAATTCGGCTTTTCGCAAAAGAACCTGCGCTTTTGCTTTTGAGTTAACCGCAGTTTGTTGTTTATTCTGACGAATTGCCTGAATCAATTCATTTTGAGCACGCTCGTAAGCCAGCTGGAAATCGCTGTCATCCAACGCAACCAAGACATCCCCTTTTTTGACCACATCAGTATCGTCATACATCACCTTCCTTACCGTACCGGTGACCTGAGGGGTAATTTGCACCAGATGACCCGCAACATAGGCATCTTCTGTCTCTTCCTCGTATTGCCAGAATAAGAAATACGCAAGAGCCACACCGACTGCAATCAAAATAAAAAGCAGTGTAATAACTGCCAGATTACGCCCGCGTTTACGCCCCACCCTTGAACTTTTTGTCCCTGAATTGCGTAATTGTTCATTATTTTCTAGATTCGCATCCATGATTTCATTTTAACCTGGGTAATTACAGACTATTTTCCTTATGCACCCCATCCCACTAATATCTCATTGATTTTAATAGAATAGACAATACTGAAAAATACATACAGAGGTGCATTCTATAGCCGCATCGTTACTCAATCAAGTAACAATCATATTTAAAAACCATTTAGATATCCCCTTTTACCATTAGGCGCAAACAATCATTTCAAAGTCATCCAAGCAATACCGATTCCTGACAACCAAAAAGCAATTGGCGACATTCTGAATACATACATTTAAACGTTAAATGCATATCCAAAATATCGCCAATTGACTTGATTAAAAGGAAAGGGGTCGTCTGAAAACCTTCTATTGCGATTTAAACCCACCACCCAACTGGGCATTCAGATTGCTCCATGCAATCAACCGTTCAGATTGATACTGCACCAATTGCATTTTCACTTGCAACATATCATCTTGTTTTTGTAATGCGCTGAGACCATTATCCAATCCCGCCCTCACTCTACCCTGAGCATTTTTAACCGACTTCTCGGATATTTTCAGCATTTTATCCCAAGTAGACTGTTTGCTTTGCAGGCTTTGGTAATCTACAACAGCATCCGCAGCAGAACGCATCGCATTCAAAACCGTTTGATCGTACACGGCCACCTGCTCATTATATTCTGCGCGTTTGCCTGCCAATTTTGACTGTAATGCCCCAGACGTAAAAATAGGAAGATTGATAGCAGGAACAATACCCAGCATGCCTGATGTTTTACCCCTTACCACATTGAACGCATCAATATGTCCAAGACCCGCCAAGGCTTTTAACTCAATATTGGGATAAAACTCTGCTTCGGTGGATTTAACCGTATGCAGCTTAGATTCCAATAATGATTTTTGTGCCGCGATATCCGGTCGGGCTGCTAACAAATCCGCATGGATTCTATTCACAGGCACAACAGGAACCACGCCCATCCTACCAGGTTCTTGTTCGGAAAGTGCTCCCGGCACGTTACCGCTCAATACTGCCAAAGCATGTCGGACTTTAGCAATCTGTTGTTCCAATGACGTTTTTTCCAACTGAAGTTGCTGACTTGCCAATTCAAGCGGGTACAATGATTGTGCGGGCATCAGGTTTGCATGGATTCTGCGTGAGACCAATTGCTGCATTTTCTCTGACAGATTGATACGTTCCTGCACAAGAGCCTGACGCTCGCTCAAAGCCTGCCAAATAAAATATTGCTTGGCTACCGCGTTCGCCAGCTCAATCCGTGCCTGATGGGCTTCATACAGAATTGCCTGACGGCGTCCCAAAACCGCTGCAATCTGCTCACGGTTTTTTCCCCAAAAATCGAATGTCCAACTTCCCTGTACTGCCGCGTTTGCCAACAATAATGTATGGTCGGTATCGATACGGGAAGATGCGGGCTTGGGTGCAACATACATTCCAACCCCGCGCGCGGACATACCGATTTGCGTTTTGCCGGCGGCTTCGGTTATTCCCAGCTGCGCTTGTGCTTGCTCGAAACGCGCCTTGGCAATACGCAAATCCGTTGATATCTGGATAGCTTGTGCAACCAGTTGATTCAGTTTGTTATCTTTTAATTGCAACCACCATCCGTCTTGAATGAGGGATGCCGACTTACCATCGGGCAAAGAATACACCGTTGGCTCTTCCAACGGTGCTTGTTTACCAAACTGCGCACAAGCCGCAAGTACAGATACTGCGATAATGCAGATGCCCCGTTTGGCAATATTTGATTTCATGGCAGACTCCGTTTTTTTACTTTTATCCCTGCCACAATTCTTACTGCATCAGATCAGCTGTCCAAACGGTTCAACAGCTTGCCCAACAGATTTTGCAACTGGGTATAATCCTCATTGGTAAAATCTTCCCAAGCTTCGCCGCTCTTACTGGAAATTTGCGGCCATACTTGTTGGATAAAAGACTCACCTTCCTGTGTCAATTTTAACACAATCTGGCGGCGGTCTTGCTGGTTGATATGACGACCTACCCATCCCCGTTCTACCATCTCATCGGAAAGACGGGTCGCACTGGTACGTGTCAAATCCATCAAGTCGCTCAAACGCGAAGGAAGGATTTCGCTTTTAGGGCTGACGTAAACCGCCATCAAAGCGAACCATAAATTCTCGTTGATACCGAAAGTTTTCAAATTTTCATTGAGATGACTGCTTAGACGTTCGGTTGTTACCCGTAACAGACGCCCTGTTCTTACCTGTTGTTCTGAAAATTCAGGCAGGCGGTCGGAAAGTTGGCGCAGCGCGTTGACCAAGTCGGTTTGTGAAAAACTCATTATAAATATCCTCTTCTTAAATTTGTTGGCTGTTTCTGCTGCAAATCAGAACAAATAATGACAATCTCATTTGCTTCAAAATACCAAATACTTATTCAATGCCGCTATACTAATTCAACTGATTATTTTCCGAATGAAAATCTGACAATCGGTCCAAGAAGATAACAAGTGGCGTTTTTTATGCATAAGTCATCTAATTTGTATGTAATTCCGAATTCTTACTCTACAAAATCAGTATTCAGAAAGGATAGATTTGTGGTTACCGACAACTTAATTTATTGTTTATATTGAAAACCCCATAATTTATTAGAGAGATGGCGCTTCTCCTTAGTTCTATAACTCAAAACATGACTTTTGAGATACTACTGAAAACACTTCAAAAAAATTTTAACTTTTACGATCAATGCGGAAAAATTAACTAGAAAAATCATAAATTTAAAAATCAGTTTAAATTCAATCCGCATTGCTTTGTAAAGGCATTACCGCCACATCAAAACATCCGCACCCACCTATCATTTTTTCTCATTTCCAACCCAGCGTTCAACCGCTAAATAATTATCAAAAAAATCACAAACATAGTTCCCCTTATATTACAATCCGCCTTTCGTGGTTCGAAAACCTCCCACATTAAAAAACTAAGGAAACCCTCATGTCCCGCAATACCGAAGAGCTGCAAGGCATCTCTCTTTTGGGCAATCAAAAAACCCAATATCCGACCGGCTACGCTCCCGAAATTCTTGAAGCATTCGACAACAAACATCCCGACAACGACTATTTCGTCAAGTTCGTCTGTCCCGAATTCACCAGCCTCTGCCCCATGACCGGGCAGCCTGACTTTGCCACCATCTACATCCGCTACATCCCGTACATCAAAATGGTGGAAAGCAAGTCCCTGAAACTCTACCTATTCAGCTTCCGCAACCACGGCGATTTCCATGAAGACTGCGTCAACATCATCATGAAAGACCTGATTGCCCTGATGGATCCGAAATACATCGAAGTTTTCGGCGAATTCACACCGCGCGGCGGCATCGCCATTCATCCCTTTGCCAATTACGGCAAAGCAGGTACCGAGTTTGAAACACTGGCACGAAAACGCCTGTTCGAACACGACAGCCAATAATCCATCCCCTTTTACGCATTTTCAGACGACCTTTTTCATGAGAAGGTCGTCTGAAAGCCTTTCCGAAAGATTTCCATGTACGAATTTACAACAGCGCAACAACAGAAGGCGCTCTTCTGGTTGGTGCTTTTCCATATCCTCATCATTGCCGCCAGCAACTATCTGGTGCAGTTCCCCTTCCAAATTTTCGGCATCCACACCACTTGGGGCGCGTTTTCCTTTCCCTTCATCTTCCTTGCCACCGACCTGACCGTCCGCATTTTCGGTTCGCACTTGGCACGGCGGATTATCTTTTGGGTCATGTTCCCCGCTCTTTTGCTTTCCTACATCTTTTCCGTTTTGTTCCACGACGGCAGCTGGACAGGCTTAGGCGCGCTGTCCGAATTCAACACCTTTGTCGGACGCATCGCCTTAGCCAGCTTTGCCGCTTACGCACTCGGACAAATCCTTGATATTTTTGTGTTCAACAAATTACGTCGTCTGAAAGCGTGGTGGATCGCCCCGACCGCATCAACCGTCATCGGCAACGCATTGGATACGTTGGTATTTTTCGCCATTGCCTTCTATGCCAGCAGCGATGAATTTATGGCGGCAAACTGGCAGGGCATCGCTTTTGTCGATTATCTGTTCAAACTCACCATCTGCACCCTCTTTTTCCTGCCGGCCTACGGTGTGATTTTGAATATCTTGACGAAGAAGCTGACGACACTGCACTCCCAACATCCTCAAAAGCAGATGCTGCCGGCACAAGAATCTTGATGCAGTCCGACAGAACGATTTACGATTCCCGTTCATAGAAAATACAAAGAGGTCGTCTGAAAATTTCAGACGACCTCTTTGTGTTTTCTGGCCTCGCCAACAGGAATCGAACCTGTATTTTACGCTTAGGAGGCATACGTTCTATCCGTTGAACTATGGCGAGCGTGTTAAACTTTTCCTGCAATAAACGATAATAATCCCGCGGCAATCAGCGGACCGACCGGAATGCCGCCCATAAACGCCACACCAATAACCGTACCAATCAAAAGACCTGTTACCAAAACAGGTTGTTCGCTCATCAGCGGTACGCCGCGTCCTGCCAGCCAAGCGACAAGGATGCCGATTAATACGGCAGCAATCATTTTAAAATTGACAAACTCCGACAGCTGGGGAATTTGAACCTTCCCTGAAACCAGCGGACTCAAGACCCCGATTGTCAGCAAAATAATCCCAAAATGCAAGCCGTGTTTTTCCATGAAAGGAATATATTGCGACAAAGCAGTCTGTTGCATTAAAAGCAAAATTGCTGCGGAAATCGTAATCGAGTTGTTGTTGCTGACGACGCCGAGAAAAATCAGCGTCACCAAAAACATCGGGACGAAATTGAAATTCATCAGATTTAAGAAACCCGTACCAATGATTCCTCAGCCAACTGAATCATCGCCTGCTTGACTTCGCTATCAGGCAATACTGCCAAAGAAGCCACAGCTTGCTCAACGGCTTTTCGTGCTTCGGAAATCGAATAAGTCAGCGCATCGGAATGGACAACATAATCATGGATTTTTTGGAAACTGCTGCGATCCGCATTTTCCAAAGCGTGGCGCACATCGTCCGCCACTTGTTTCGAACCGTTGCGCATCAGATAAATCAGCGGCAAAGTCGGTTTACCTTCTGCCAAATCGTCGCCGACGTTTTTACCGATTTCTTCGGTTTCGCCCGAATAATCCAAAACATCATCAATAATTTGGAACGCTGTACCGACGTACATGCCGTAATCTTTCAACGCCTGCTCATGCTCAGGGGTGGCATTACCCAAAATCGCGCCAACCTGCGCGGCCGCTTCAAACAATTTGGCCGTTTTATATTGAATCACTTGAACATATTGCGCTTCGGTAATATCGGTATTGCCGATGTTCATCAGCTGCATGACCTCGCCTTCGGCAATAATATTGGTTGCATCCGCCATGACTTCCAAAATGCGCATACTGCCGGAATCAACCATCAATTGGAAAGCGCGCGTATACAAAAAGTCGCCGACCAACACCGCCGCCGCGTTGCCGAACAGATTATTCGCCGTTTCGCGTCCGCGGCGCAAATCGCTTTCATCGACCACATCGTCATGCAGCAGGGTCGAAGTGTGGATAAATTCCACCATTGCCGCCAAAGCATACAGCTTATCTCCATCATAGCCGACCGACTTACCTGCCAAAATCGTCATAATCGGACGCAGACGCTTACCGCCGGCACTGATAATATAAGTACCGATTTGCGAAATCAGCGCAACATCAGACTGAACCGCTTGGTTGATCACCTCATTGACCCGTGAAAGGTCTTCAGGCAGATGGCGTTGGAAATAAGGCAGGTTTTCGAGCATAACACATTCTCAGTCAGCAAAATGAAGCAGGCTTGCCGTATAAATAAATGGGTTGGGTATAAGGCGGAAATAATATTGCCGCATAAAAAATATCGGCAATCCAACGCGCGATTATAGCAGCAAAGCCCGTTTGACACATCTTTCAGACGACCCTGACCCCACAAACGAAATAAACTTTGACAAAACAGGCAAATAGCAATAGAATGCCATGTTTCGCACAATGGTGTGCGGGATATTAACCATAATTCTCATGGAGTTGAGTATGTACGCGGTCGTAAAAACCGGCGGCAAACAATATAAAGTTGCCGTTGGCGAAAAATTGAAAGTAGAACAGATACCAGCCGAACTCGACAGCCAAATCGAACTGACCGAAGTTTTGATGATTGCTGACGGCGAATCTGTAAAAGTTGGCGCTCCTTTTATTGAAGGCGCAAAAGTAACAGCTAAAGTAGTAGCCCATGGTCGCGGCGAGAAAGTACGCATTTTCAAAATGCGCCGCCGTAAACACTACCAAAAACGCCAAGGCCACCGCCAAAATTTCACCCAAATCGAAATCGTGGCAATCGCCTAATTTTTGAAACTTAGGAGTATTACAAATGGCAAGTAAAAAAGCAGGCGGTAGCACCCGCAACGGTCGCGATTCAGAAGCCAAACGCTTGGGCGTAAAAGCCTACGGCAACGAGCTGATTCCGGCAGGTTCCATCATCGTCCGCCAACGCGGTACCAAATTCCACGCCGGCGACAACGTAGGCATGGGCAAAGACCACACTTTGTTCGCCAAAGTTGACGGTTATGTTGAATTCAAAACCAAAGGCGCGCTGAACCGTAAAACGGTCAGCATCCGTCCTTACACCGGTTCTGAAGAATAATCCGAGTTTGTCGTGATATTGAAAAAGCCGTATTTCTTAGGGAATACGGCTTTTTTGTTTGTATGGGTTGGCAATGATTTTGCCATCGCCGATTCAATCTTAAACAGCGCAAACAACAAAGCAACACACGATACAACAGACACGATAGGAAACTACACTGTACTGCTTAAAAGCCAAGCTATAGTGGATTTAACTTTAAACCAGTACGGCGTTACCCCGCCTTGTCCTGATTTAAATTTAATCCACTATACTACAAAATTTCAGACGACCCCCTCGCCCTCATGATAATCTTATCCTTCCCATACTCTGGCGTAAGAAAAAAGCAAACCCATATAGCCGCTACTTATTGTTTTTAAAATATGGCATGATACGCAACACATTGCCGCCATTGACTTACATTAAGCGCAGCGTAAAAAATCATTCACGATATAAATACTTGAATTACTCAATCGATACTTTTGCTATAATCAATTACTCAATGCAGATTACCCTTATCTCATTCAAACACAGTAAACTTAAGGTCGTCTGAAATTATCCGTCCCCCTTTAACAAAAAGGATGCCTCATGAGCTTACACAGCGATATTCTTGTCGTCGGCGCAGGACCTGCCGGGTTGAGTTTTGCCGCAGAACTGGCCGGCAGCGGTTTGAAAATCACCCTGATTGAAAAAAGCCCTTTAGAAATTTTACAAAACCCTCCTTATGACGGGCGTGAAATCGCATTGACCCACCTGTCCCGCGAAATTATGCAACGCTTGGGCATGTGGGATTTGATTCCGAAAGACGAAATTTACCCCTTACGCGATGCAAAGGTCTTGAACGGGCAGTCCGATTACCAACTCCACTTCCCGCAACCGACCCAAGCGCGCGGTGAACCTGCCGACTGCTTAGGCTATCTGATTTCAAACCACAATATCCGCAAAGCCGCTTATGAAGTCGTATCCAAACTGGAAAACGTTACCATCCTGACCGGTACGGGCGTCAAAGAAGTCAAAACCTCCGAAGACGAAGCCCAAGTCATCTTGGAAAACGGCGAAGTTTTGAGCGGCCGCCTACTCTTGGCAGCAGACAGCCGCTTTTCCCAAACCCGCCGACAACTGGGCATTTCCTCCGATATGCACGATTACAGCCGCACCATGTTTGTCTGCCGCATGAAGCATACCCTGTCCAACCAGCATACCGCTTACGAATGCTTCCACTACGGCCGCACCATCGCCCTGCTGCCCTTGGAGGAACATCTGACCAACACAGTCATTACCGTCGATAGCGACAAAGCAGACACCATCAAAAAAATGTCTCCCGAAGAATTGGCTGCCAGCGTCAAAGAGCAGCTCAAAGGCCGTTTGGGCGACATGGAATTGGTCAGCACCATTCACAACTACCCCTTGGTCGGCATGATTGCCCAACGCTTCTATGGCAAACGCAGCGCCTTAATCGGCGACGCCGCCGTAGGTATGCACCCTGTTACCGCACACGGTTTCAACTTAGGTCTATCCAGCGCGGACCTCTTGGCAAAACTGGTTCTCGAAGCGGAACAACGCGGTCAAGACATCGGCGCCGCCAGCCTGCTGGAAAAATACAGCACCAAGCATATGCTCCATGCCCAGCCGATTTACCACGGCACCAATATGCTGCTCAAACTCTTTACCAATGAAACCGCGCCCGCCAAAATCTTGCGCGGCTTGGTATTGCGTGCCAGCAACAACTTCCCGCCGCTGAAAAAACTGATTACCAAACAACTGACCGGCTAATCCGTTTAAACACATCAAAAGGTCGTCTGAAACACTTTTCAGACGACCTTTTAACTATCCAATCAAATAAAGTGGATTAAATTTAAATCAGGACAAGGCGACG
>NZ_KV821513.1:0-4028 GCF_001815675.1 Neisseria sp. HMSC065D04 | reverse complement strand
CCGTACTGGTTTAAAGTTAATCCACTATAACAAACTTCCCATGCCGTAAAACACACACCCACTCATACGCCTAAGTTTTGCAGTTTCAGACGACCTCCAAGATTGCTATGATATAGTGGCTTGACTTTAAACCGGTACGGCATTGCCTCGCTTTGTCCTGATTTAAAGTGAATCCACTATCCCACTCCCGTCATCCTTCCAAACGGAATCCGAAATGTCCGACAACCGCCTCGACACCGCCCGCCGCCATTCCCTGTTCCTCGCCCGCCAGCTCGACAACGGCAAACTCAAGCCTGAAATTTTCCTGCCTATGTTGGACAAGGTGTTGACCGAAGCGGATTTCCAAGCCTTTGCCGACTGGGACAAAATCCGCGCAGAAGAAAACGAGGAAGAATTGGCGCGGCAGTTGCGCGAGTTGCGCCGTTATGTCGTGTCACAGATTATCGTGCGCGATATAAACCGCATCAGCGATTTGAACGAAGTAACCCGCACGATTACGCTGTTTGCCGATTTTGCCGTCAATACCGCGCTGGACTTTGCCTACGCCTATTATCGGAACATGTACGGCACGCCGTTCGGGCGTTATACCAAATCGCCGCAGCATTTGAGCGTGGTGGCGATGGGCAAGGCGGGCGGCTATGAGTTGAACGTGTCTTCCGACATCGATTTGATTTTCATCTATCCCGAATCGGGCGATACCGACGGCAGGCGCGAACGGGACAATCAGGAGTTTTTCACTAAAGTCGGGCAGAAACTGATTGCGCTGCTGAACGACATTACCGCCGACGGGCAGGTGTTCCGCGTTGATATGCGGCTGCGGCCGGACGGCGATTCGGGCGCGCTGGTATTGAGCGAAACCGCGCTGGAGCAATATTTGATTACGCAGGGGCGAGAATGGGAACGCTATGCGTGGTGCAAAGGCCGCGTGGTTACGCCGTATCCGAACGACATCAAAGCGCTGGTGCGCCCCTTCGTGTTCCGCAAATATCTGGATTACAGCGCGTATGAAGCGATGCGCAACCTGCACCGCCAAATCCGCAGCGAAGTCAGCAAAAAAGGCATGGCGGACAACATCAAACTCGGCGCAGGCGGCATCCGCGAAGTCGAATTTATCGCCCAGATTTTCCAGATGATACGCGGCGGACAAATGCGCTCGCTGCAACTGAAAGGCACACAGGAAACGCTGAAGAAACTTGCCGAGCTGGGCATCATGCCGTCTGAAAACGTCGAAACCCTGCTTGCCGCCTACCGCTTCCTGCGCGACGTCGAACACCGCCTGCAATACTGGGACGACCAGCAAACCCAAACCCTGCCCGCCTCGCCCGAACAGCAACAACTGCTCGCCGAAAGCATGGGTTTCGACAGCTACACCGCTTTTTCAGACGACCTCAACGTTCATCGTAACAAGGTCAATCAGTTGTTCAACGAAATTTTGAGCGAACCCGAAGAGCAAACCCTAGCCAACAGCGAATGGCAATGGGCATGGCAAGACAAGCCCGACGAAGAAGAGCGGCAAGGCCGTCTGAAAGAACACGGGTTCGATGCCGAAACCATCGCCGCAAGGCTCGACCAAATCCGCAACGGTCATAAATACCGCCATCTCTCCGCACACGCCCAGCCTCGTTTTGACGCCATTGTGCCGCTGTTCGTACAGGCGGCGGCCGAGCAAAACAACCCGACCGATACGCTGATGCGGTTGCTTGACTTCCTCGAAAACATCAGCCGCCGCTCCGCCTATCTCGCCTTTCTCAACGAACATCCGCAAACCTTGGCGCAACTGGCGCAGATTATGAGCCAAAGCTCATGGGTGGCGGCGTATCTTAGTAAATATCCGATTCTGCTGGACGAACTCATCAGCGCGCAGCTTTTGGATACCGCGTTCGACTGGCAAGCGCTTGCCGCCGCCCTTTCAGACGACCTCAAAGCCTGCGGTGGCGACACCGAAGCGCAAATGGACACCCTGCGCCGCTTCCAGCACGCCCAAGTCTTCCGCCTCGCCGTCCAAGACCTCGCCGGACGGTGGACGGTAGAATCCCTCTCCGACCAACTCTCCGCCCTAGCCGACACCATCCTCGCCGCCGCCCTGCCGTGCGCGTGGGCGGACATGCCCAAAAAACACCGCGACACCCCGCAATTCGCCATCGTCGGCTACGGCAAACTCGGCGGCAAAGAACTCGGCTACGCCTCCGACCTCGACCTCGTCTACCTCTACGACGATCCCCATCCCGACGCAGGCGACGTGTACAGCCGCCTCGCCCGCCGCCTGACCAACTGGCTTTCCGCCGCCACCGGCGCAGGCAGCCTCTACGAAACCGACCTGCGCCTACGCCCCAACGGCGACGCCGGCTTCCTCGCCCACAGCATCGCCGCCTTCGAAAAATATCAGCGCGAAAACGCATGGACGTGGGAACACCAATCCCTCACCCGCGCCCGCTTCATCTGCGGCACACCCGAAATTCAGACGGCCTTCGACCGCATCCGCACCGAAATCCTCACCGCCGAGCGCGACCAAACCGCCTTGGCACACGAAATCATCGAAATGCGCGAAAAAATGTTCCCCACCCATCCGCCGGTTGACAGCAACGTAAAATACGCGCGCGGCGGCGTGGTCGACGTCGAATTTATCGTCCAATATTTGATACTTGCCCACGCCCGCCGATATCCGCAACTCCTCGACAACTACGGCAACATCGCCCTCTTGAACATCGCCGCCGACTGCGGCCTCATCGACAAAACCCTCGCCGAACAAAGCCGCACCGCCTACCGCTTCTACCGCCAGCAGCAACACAACACCAAACTGCGCGACGCGGAAAAAACCGAAGTAACCGATGAATTGCTGGCACATTACAGCAATGTCAGGAAATTGTGGCGGGAAGTGTTTGGCGAGGAAGCGAAGCTTGGATAAAGCGGATGTTACGAAGGGGATTAAGTCACTAACCGCATAGCGTGGGTTCTACCTACGAATCACTGCAAACCCGTAGCGTGGGCTTTGCCCACACGAAACCCATTAAATTTTCAGACGACCTCTTTTACCCGCCATTTTCGTGGGTAAAGCCCACGCTACCATCTACGCCATCAAGGCAAAAGGTCGTCTGAAAATGCTTTTCAGACGACCTTATTACCAATAATCTCCCCGTGTGCAAAGCCCATACTAGGGGTTCTAACTATAGTGGATTAAAATTGCAATGATACGTGTTGCCAACGCCCTTATGTACTACCCGTACACGGCGGGCGTTGCCGCCTTGTCTCATTTTTATTTTAATCCACTATATGTGTGGTTTAAAGCAAAAACGGTATAAACCTGTTTTTCACACGCGATTTATATTCCCTGTATTGCTCATTTTGGCTAAGCACCTGTTCTTCATAATTCATGCGTAAAAACTGAAGCAGATACAATAGGGTCAACACTTCAATATTCCACAATGAGAAATTATTGAGTAGAAACGCCACATGCCCGATGAAATAGCCAAAATAAATCGGATGCCGTACCAAGCGATAAGGGCCGGTATCCACCACGGTTCGACAGGCAGGTAAAAGTCCGAAACTCCTGCCCAGATAAATTTTGGCGTAAATCTGCCAACAGATGCCGAAAACGAGCAAGACAGATGCAACATTATCGGAAATCAATTTGACACCGCCACCCAACGCAATAGCAAAAAAATAAAAAGTTGCCCCCATCGTTGCCAATACGGGTAAAAGAGAGAAATTTCGAGTATCCGTAAATTTAGAGAAAACCACGAGAAAAACCGTAATACACTCCCCTACCAACAACAGCAATACGACTGGATTTCTCGTCATCATATAATTTTCTAAAACGGTTTTGATAAAATAACTCAAAGCCGTGACTGCCATTATTTTCATAGTCAGCTCTAAGGCAAGCTGCCTATAATTCAGCTTCATAATTTTCCCTTTATTGATATTTTTTAAGCAGATAATGCAGGTTTTGTTGGCTTTCAACCCAATCTACCCAACCCGTAGCGTGGGCTTTGCCCATGAATCAAACCCAAAATTTCAGACGACCTCTTTTA
>NZ_KV821512.1:0-261 GCF_001815675.1 Neisseria sp. HMSC065D04 | reverse complement strand
TTGACTTGCACATACCAAGATTTGACCACCCCAAACAGCCGACCGCAAACAACGGCTTGCAGCAGCCTGGCTTGGGAAAGCGCACAAGTCTACGATGAAAAACGCGGCGGCTATATCGCGGGGAACGGGGAAGAGTACAAATTGAAAAATGGAAAAACGATTGTTTTTTCGTATGAAGCCTTTATGAAAACGAAAGAATCCAACCCGACAGGCGGCAAATGGACTCATTCGACCAAACTGATGAATAACAAGACTTACACC
>NZ_KV821511.1:0-513 GCF_001815675.1 Neisseria sp. HMSC065D04 | reverse complement strand
GCCTGACCAAAGACGGTCTGAACAACGGCGGCAACAAAATTGCCAACGTAGCCAAAGGTACGGACGACACCGACGCAGTGAACGTTGCACAGCTCAAAGCAGCCGCAGCGAAAGCGACATCCAAAGTGGACAGCGGCAACGACAACATCGTCGTCACACCTGAGCAAAATGCCGACGGCAGCACCACTTACAAAGTGGCGACCGCACCCAACCTCAAAGCCGACAGCTTCACCGCAGGCGATACCGTTGTGAACAACGACGGCGTCAAAGTCGGCGACAAAGTGGCACTGGGCAAAGACGGTCTGAAAGCAGGCGATGTCAACATCACTGCCGACGGTATCAATGCAGGCAACAAAGCCATCAGTAACGTTGCTGAAGGCAAGAAAGATACTGATGCAGTAAATGTTGGACAGTTGAACCGTCTGACCGCTGCTGCTAAGACAGAAGTCGAAGCCGGTACCAACATCGCCAGCGTGAGCAGCAAACAAGGTGCGAACGGTCAAACCGTTTACA